>RDXV01000073.1 GCA_004292695.1 Nostocales cyanobacterium
AACTAAAACGTCCGGATATTGCTATGTCAATGGTTTAGTCTTTAGGCACTCGGTGCGGCTACGCCGCACCATCGCTTGTGCCAGTTGCGTAAGTCCTGTCCGTGTTGGCAATGCAACCTATCAAGGCACAGTTTTGTCTGGTAATGACTTAGGTAATAATCAATTTGAAATTAAAGTCAAACCCTCAAACAAAGCCGCTTTAGGAACTGCTCAAATTTCCATCACTCGACCACAGCTAGAACGCATTGGCACAGAAGAAACAAGTTATCAAACCATTAATTACGACAGCAATTCTATTCGATTGTCAACTAATAATGGTTATGTTTTAGTTACAGAACCTTTTAGCGATAAGGTAGCTGTATTACAAGGAAAAAACCCAGAAGCGGTAGTAGCAGCCACAAACAGCAGTGATTTATTAGTAGCACGGATTCCTGTAGGTAATACTGATGTCAGAGATAGACCGAGAGATATCGCCTTTACTAAAGATGGCTCTCGTGCTTATGTTACTCTGGAAAGTTCCGGTCGCATTGCTCTGGTTGACCCATTACTGTTACAGGAAATTGATACCAAGCCCGACACTGAAGAAATTGACTCAATTATCTTACCAAATGCTGCCTCGCCCCGTGCAATTGTGGTTGATAATCAAGACCAATACGCTTACATAGCAGATGGACGCATTGGTGTCATTTATGTAGTGGATATCAATCCTAACTCTAAAACCTACCATCAGGTAATTGAGAACATACAGATTGATTTTGCCCCTGCTGGGTTACGTCAACTAGCTATTAGCAGTGATGGTCGCAAGCTATTTGCGACTGCACCCGATGCCAACGGTGCAACAAAAAGCAAGATTATAGTAGTCAACATTGACCTCAAAGACAAACCCAATCCTAACCAAAATAATCTTCTTTCTTGGCACAAGCAAATAGGCACAATTGATGCTGACCAAGGTGCGGAGGGATTATCTACTACTGCTGACCCACGTTTTCTCACCTTTACTAATCGCAACAGTGATGCTACGGGTTATGGAGTGCTGGAAATTACTAATGATGATCCACTCCATTTTACTGCCACTACACGCTACACCCAACTTAATCTGGGTAGTATTTATGATTATTTTGATGTCAACGAAGCTGTAGCAATTACGATTACCAAGGATAAAAAATACGGTTTTATTGCTGGTTATAACGGTAGTAAGTTTGGTTCGGGTATCGAGAGTATTGATGGTGTCCAGGCTGGTAGTAATATTGGGATTATTAAAGACCCATTGGGAGAAAATCCACAGTTAGTTGCTGCCACTCGTCCGATTCCGTTGGGATTAACTACTGATTTAGCACTCAGTAATGATGATCTATACCTCTATGCTTCCTATCCGTTGGGTGGTGGTGTCTATGTTTTTGATGTTGAGGAAATGATTAAAACCTTAGATAGCCCAACTGATTATATTATTGACCAGTTTGGCAGACCTATTGGTTCTCGTTTCTTCGACTCTCGTTACCAACGTCCGGCTAATATCCTGGATTTTGCTGCGGTGCCAATTGATGATATTAACCCAAAAATTAGTATTGCTGCTGATTATGGGATTATTGCTGAGGATAGGGCGCGGAATCAGTTTACTTATGGGGTATCTGAGGGTAGTACCCGCGCTCCTGTGAATGTTGGTATGACTCGCAATTTGGCTGTTTCTCCTCCTGATTTGCTGACTTTGATCAGTCCAAATGGGATTAAGGAGGGAGATTTAACTCCTACTTTTACTTGGGATTTGGAAATCCCTGATGAGCAAGTGGAGGAAGTTAACCTGTTTGTCAGCACTTTTGCTGAGGGTCAAGGTTTATTACCTTGGGATCAGGTGGTTGATTTATCTGACTCAACGTTCTTACCTGAGTTGAGCGAACAGCAAAAGCAGCAATTACTAACTAGGTCTTGGAATGGGTATGATGATTTCAATCCGGGACGTATTGTGACAGCGACTTGGAAGCGGGAAACTAATACTTGGTACTGGCATGATGGTACTACTGTTGTTGCTCAACCGACTCATGACCCGGAAAATAATAGTACTCGTTTTACGTTACCGGATATTACCACGCTAACGGCGGGTCAAAATTATCACTGGGCTGTACAAGCTGTTAGTACAACTGGACAGTCAGAAGTTGAGTTTGGTAATTTTGATACAACTACTCCTGTTAATGCAAATCCTTTTAGTAGTGTTACTGTTCTGACTCACGGTTTTACGTTGTTCCCTTCAAATACGGGAATTCCTGATAATTTCTATGATTTGGCAGATAAGATTACTTCTGGTAATGGGGATTCACCATCAGAGAAGGGGTTGATTCTGCGTTATGACAAGCTTACAGGTTTGTGGATTCCTGTTGATAATAAACAACGGGTACTTGCTGACTTGACGGGTGGTCTCAATCCTGGGGATGAAAATTATCTAGCAACGTTGGCGAATAATATTCAGAGCAAATATGTCAACCAAAATAAATCATTGGTATTGCTTCCTGAATGGTCTACAGATTGGGAGTCAATTCAACCTGATAGTGGTTTTACGGAAGCTGCTGCTGATGCAATTTTTGCCTCAATTGTGCAATTAGACCAAGCATTAGGTGGTGATGTTGGAGAGCATGATGCTGCTGGGAATTTAGTTAGATTGTATGATAATAAAGGGGATTTAATTCGGACTCAGGGAGATATTTTCAATTCACCTCTGCATTTTATTGGTTTTAGTCGCGCGGTACTGTTGTTAATAGTGAGATTATTCAACGGTTGGGAACTTATTTTCCTTTTGCTGGTGGAGAGGTTAATGCTGATGGAACTCCTGTTGTTGATGGCAATGGTAAGCCAGTTCGTGATTTGCAGATGACTACTATTGACCCTCATGATTTTTCTCAGGAGAATTTGAAGGTCGATTTAGTAATTCCTGGGACGATAATTAAGGATTTTAGAGATTTTAATGAGCCGCAGGTAAAAGTTTGGGATAATGTGACTTTTGCTGATAATTATTATCAGACTATAGCTAATCCTAATGGTTTTACTTGGACTCCTAATGGTCGGTTTATAGATGGGGCTGATATCAATATATTACTTAATGGACGCACTGGGTTTACTAAAGATGACCGTAAGGGAAGTCCGCACGGAAATGTATTTTCTTGGTATACAGGTACTGCTGATTTAGCAATTGATGAAGTCGATAATGGGTATACCCAAGAGGCGCGACCTGTTTACGACCAACTGGGTGAAAGGAGTTTGGAAAAGTTGTTGAATTTCCAAGATAATAATGTTGTCACGCTAACACCCTGGTATTCTTCTAATGGAAATCAAAGTTCTACAGAGGGTATTGGTACTGGTTGGTATTACTCTGTTTTAGGTGGTGGTAAGCGTCCAACTGTGGACATGAATAAGCGTGTGTCGGTTGATTTTGATAATACCGATGAAGATATTGTTAGTGGTGATTTTGCAGTACCGACTGTTTTCAACGGCAGTTTTGATGTTGGTCTAAGTGATGATCCAAATGCGCCTGTTGCTGGTTGGTCTTTCCATAATGGTGATAAGCCACTTTTAAGGAAAAATTTAGTCAATATTAAAACTATTACTACTATAGAAAATACGGAACTGTTAGAAATTGCAGAAGATGAAACGCAAGAATTAACAGATCCTCTATCCGCAGCTTTAAGCGTTGATGAAGTACAAAACTATAGTGCATTATTGCAAGGAAACGTCAAAAAAATTACACATGATGGAATTGAGGTACCTGATTGGGGCGACTTAAGATTTGATATCCATGCACCACAAAAATCTGGAAAACTCAAGATATCTTTAAGCGCAACAAAAGTAACAAGGGACGTTAATGGCAGAATTTTACTTGAACCATTAAATTTCTCCAAAGAAATAGATTTGTCCAAAAATGCAACAGGAACTTTAAAAGAATATGAAAATGACATTTATAAAATTGGCAGGGGACGCAACGGATTTGAAACTTTTCATATAGACAGCAAAGATCTAGAAATATTTAGGGGGCTAAAAACTAAAATTGGATTTGAAATTCAAGGAGACACAAAAGTCTTTATAGATAATGTTTTCTTCAAAAGCGTTCATCTACAATTTGGCAATCCAACTGAAGCTAGATATACATCTAAAACACCAGGGACTAACAACCCATATTCTACTAATCTTCTGTTAGAAAAACCTCAGTTTGCAGTTTCTTACGATAGCAGTATAAATACCCCTGCCTGGGTTAGTTGGCAACTAAATCAGAACTGGCGGGGTAATACAAAACGTCCAACAGAGACAATATTTTTAGGAGATCCAGAACTGCCAGATGGCTGGAAGAAAATTGACACTAGTTATTATCAAGACTCTAATAATAAAAGTTATGGTTTCGACCAAGGTCATGTAATTCCTTCAGGAGATCGAACAAATAGTACAAAAGACAACATAGCTACTTTTTTGGGAACAAATCTTATTCCACAAAGCGTAGATAATAATCAATTTTTTAGTATTTCATACGATCCCACAAAAGCATCTGCATGGTCTAATATCGAACGGTTCGAGCGAGAGCTTGTAAAACAAGGCAAAGAACTTTATATTGTCGCTGGTGTTTATGGTGGAAATTCTAAACCACAAAAACGAAGTAATGCTCTGGAAACAAGATTTTCTGGTGACACAGATTCTGCTGCTTTCGCCAATAATGGAATTAATATTCCTAAATGGACATGGAAAACAATTTTAGTTCTTGATAAACCAGGTCAAGGACTTGAAGATGTTAATGAGAATACAATCACGTATACCTTTCTTACTCCTAATAGAGCAGAACCATACGCTAATTGGGCTACAAATGGTCAAGCAGCCGAACATCCATTTAATGAAATTCAAGACCAATTAGGGTTGTCTGATCCTCTTTCCGATATCCAAAACGCAACCGAATGGCGAAATCCCTCAACTTGGCAAATTACTATTGACCAACTTGAAAATCTTCTCAATGGTTGGGGAGGTAGGAAATATAATTTTCTATCTAACGTTTCCGATGATATTCAGAATCAGATCGAAGATAAAATTTACTATCCTAGTCTCCCAATTTCTGCGGCTCTCCTAGCAAATACACAAATTTTATCTAATTCAATCGCTCAAACAAGATGGATCAACAATGAACTCTCCATCTGGCATGGTAGTGCTACGGAAGAAAGTACGCCAATACAGACCTTGTTCGTCAACGATAGCCCCAGTGAGATTGGCTCCAGTGAAATCAACCCCCTCCATCTCAGCATAAAGCAGGTTAGCTCCACTCAAATTGGTATAACTGAAGTCAGCACCTCTCAAAATAGCACGGTACAAATTAGCTCTACTCAAATCAGCACCCCTAAATTTAACACCAGCCAAGGAACACTCTTCCAAGTTGGCTCCACTCAAGTTAGCACAGGGCAAGTGGGCCGGATATTTGAGCTGCTTGAGAACCTCATGATGGGTCAAAATAATTCCACGCAAATCCTGACCCCTCAGATCAGCGCGATGCAGAACTATACTAGGAAACCTTCTCTCTCCGGTGATGTAACGTCTGAGGAATTCTTGGGTACTAACTACACGGGTGGAGTCGCTTTTAATACCGCCATAGGGCATAATAGTTTGACAAAACAAGGTATCTTCTATTTTAGTCCCAGTCAAATCAGCCCCATTCAAATTAGTCTCAATCAAAACAGCCTCAGTCAAAACAGCCCCAGTCAAATCAGCCCCAGTCAAATCAGCCCCAGTCAAATCAGCCCCAGTCAAATCAGCCCCAGTCAGGTTGGCATGTCTCAAATTAGCATTGTTCAACCTAGCAACCCTCAAATCAGCTCCAATCAGGTTGGCAGCACTCAAATTGGCATTGTTCAAGTCGCTACGAAGCAAAGCAATAGAATACAGATTAGCCCTGCTCAAGTTGATTTGAATAAAGTAAGCATCATCCAAGGAAATTCCCCGACTCAAATCAACCCCGCTAAAATCCCGCTCCCCAGCAGTGTACTTTTCCAGCAATTCTTCAATATCCATAACTTACCCCTGGCATCAACTAACACATATAAAGATAATCTACTCAATCTCTGGAACACTCTCTTTGACCCCACCAACCCCTTTAACGTCACCTTCTCTTTGACCAACCTCCCCACAGGACAACTAGCCGAAGCCCAAATCACCCAATTCGACCAATACGGTCGCCCCAACGGAGGCACAATCCTCATCGACAACGACGCTAACGGCGTAGGCTGGTTCATCGACCCCACCCCACTCGACAACAGCGAATACACCACCACCCTCACCGACACAGCCTACCGCGCCACCACAGGCAACGCAGCAGGCAAATACGACCTCCTCACCACCATCCTCCACGAAACCGGACACCTACTAGGCATAATCTCCGGCAACTCAGGCTTCGACAAATATATCCAAACCATCAACAACACCAAACACTTCATCACCGACAACATCACCGCCACCCTCACTCCAGATGGAAGTCATCTTGACTCCAAGGTACACCCCTACGACCTAATGAACAACACCCTAGCCCCTGGTGTACGTAAACTACCATCATGGCTCAACCTGCAAATGCTCAATGCTATCCGTAATACTACGGTAGCATCAAACAGTGCAACACAACTAACAGCACCCCTAACAGCAATACTCCCTTACCAGTGAAGGATAATTAGCAAAACTCTTAGAGAGATAAGAGCCTGAGAATGCCTGATTTTAGCAATCTGCCCAAGTAAATATGTGGCTGTAGTTTCCTTAGATACCACAACACATGAGCTTTATTGGTAACAATGTAATGGGCGCGAACTTAATCACATCAACCTCTACACTGCTGCTACAAGGGGCGCGAACTTAATCACAGTCAACCCTTGGGTTATGTAATGATTACAACCTTTTTAAAACATAACAAGGGTATACTGAAGATGTCAACAAGGTGATGATATTTGGTGAAATTCACAGAAACATTTATTTACTTGGGTTTCAGGTATCAGGGCTGCTTAGGTTAAGGTTAAGATTTATATACTTTTTATAGTGAGATTTTACTTACCAAGGTGGGTATCCTAAACTTACATCTACCAGGTTAGTTAAATGAAATTATTTGTCACATCAATTTTGCTTTCAGCTTTTATGCTTCTAACCGCTACACAGTCTGCTAGTGGTAGACCAAATAAAGGTGACTGCCTCCAGTTTACAGAAGAAGCTCCTTCTCAAGAGATAATTATCAGAAGATTTCCTCAATTCAATATTCAACTGAAAATCCCTGCTAACTACAACTCCCTACTATTACAAAGAGGAGAAGTCCTGGTGACTGACGCAGGTACATATAAATATCTTCAGTGTTTACAAAACAATCCTCAAGGTTTAGGTAAAGGTACTTTTGGAATTATTATATCTGACGCTAACAAAGTAGAAGCCCAATACAGAAACCTTAATCAGAGATTGATATCAAAATCTGCTGATGATGTCAGATTTATTGTCTACTCAGATGACCTTGGATATATAGCCCTCAGAATCAGACACCCTCAAGGAGAAACTGAGATTAGATTAGATGGAGATTATGCCCCTGCCACTCAAGAAGATTTGAGAAGACAAATAAGAGAGTTGCTAAATATCAACAAGGATTTAGGAGTCATCTCCTTTTAATTCAATAAAAAATATCTGATGTTTTTACCTAAGTAGCATGATCAAGAAAATTCATTTACCCAGGTAGGGGATTATTTGTATTCCCAAATATTCTTTTCTGTAGTATACTTGCTTGGGTGAGGGAAAACTGAGGGAAAACTACATAATAGCTGACACCAGAATCCTGGAAAGATAAGCTCAGAAACCTTTTTGGAAGGTATATGTTTATGCCGTTGAGCTAATCACCCATCAATAAAAGCTATAATAGCAGACTTTTGAGGACGGCGCTAGTGGTGCAGTGAAAAAACTGGATCAAGGGGAAGTTTAACAGTGAAAGTGATTTGTTTATTAGTGCTTTGAACGTTTATTTTTCCATTTAATCTTTTTACCATTTCTTTAACTAATACTAACTCTAATCCCGATGTGCTATATTTCCAGGGATCATTTTTGGTAAAGCGATAAAATGGTTGTAACACTTTTTCTAGCTCATGACGAGGAATTTCTACACCAGAGTAACTTAATTTTAATGTGAATGTTTGTTGATGGGAATTAGCTGTAATTGTGATAAATTCATCAGGGGGTGTACATTGACAAGCATGAGTGATTAATTTACTAATAATTTGTTGAAAATCAATGATATCTGTAGTTAAATTTGGTAGGTTGTGGGGAATTTGCAGGTTTAATTTCTGTTGTTGTAGATAAGCTAAATCTTGAAAAGATGCAATTGTTGATTTTAAACATTTTTCTATGTCTATAGATGATAATATCGGCTTTTCTGTGCTATTTTTTAAATATGTGAGTTTAAGTAAATCATTGATTAATTGATTTTCTCTATTAGATTCATTATGTAAAATTTGTAATAGTTGCGGTACTGATTCTATGTCAATTATCCCTAATGATGTGAGTAAGTTTTCTAAGGTTTGAACAGCTAAATTAATGTTAGTGACTGGGGTGCTAAGTTCTTGAGAAAGAGTTTTCAAAAATTCATGTTTTCTTTTTTCTCTCTTTTCTATTTCTTTTAATTGTGCTGTGGTTTTTTCTTGTAGTTGAGATTGTCTAATAGCAATTGCACATTCATTAGCTATTTCCTGAACTAAGGATATTTCTAAATCCTTAAATTCTTCTGCGGTGGATTTAATTAACCAGATATTGCCGATAATTCCCTGAGCATCAAAAATCGGATATCCTAATTGACAAATTATTTCTATTTTAAGTGGGTTTCCAGGTAATATTTCTATGGATTGAAATGGCTGTTTTTTTAATAGTATTTGATATATTTCTGGAAATTCATCTACTTTTCTGGTTATTTTTTGAGTTGGGTAAGAATTAGAAGTATTAGAACTAGGACTATATTTATATGTGACTGTTGCTATTGTTTGATCATGGTTATAAAGTTCAATTTGACATTGTTCTAGTTCTAATAGTTGAGATAAATCATAAACTATTGTTTGGAATAATTGATTAAGTTCTACTTGACTACAAATTTTTTCAGTAATTTTTCTGACTAAAGCATGATAAGAATTTATTTTTTGTAACTGGATTTGATGATTTTTTTGTTGTATTTCTAGTTGTTCTTCTAAATATTGAATTTGTTGAATTTGCTGTTGTATTTCTATTTTTTCAACCAAGTTTGAAGTATTAATATTTGTGCTAGTTCCAATTAATCTATAAATTCTTGATTCATGATTTTTTAATGGTGTTAAGGTTGTACTCCAAGATGTATTTATACCTTGAAATTGTAAACATTGTTTATAAGAAATTGTTGCACCAAGTTGTACACATTCATGATAATGTTGACGTACTTTTGCTGCATCTATTGGAGAAAGTATGTCTTCTGGTTTTTTACCGCGCAATTTTTCTGAGGAAATACCTAACCATCTTTCATGGGTAGGGTTAATTGCAAAATAAGAAAAGTCTCCATCTTCTAAAACATCAACAATAAATATTGATGTCTGCAAAGAATCATACATACTTAGTAAAAATTGCTTACTGTTTTGATCTAGTTCTGTATCGAAAAAAAAATCAGGGATTTTTTGATCGGGGATTTTTTGAATTTTTGATGCTAATGATTTTGACAATTTTATTAATTTCACTGGATGAGTTTTCATGATATTTATATGGTATAAATTGACGACAGTTAAGGTTTTTAGATGTGAATTGCGGTGACGAATTTCTCTGAGGTTTGATAGTTAAGTGTTACTCAGATATGAGACGTTCATATTTATAGCTATTGATATCTATTTATTTTCTGACTGATATATCGGTATTTTGATGAGATTAAATTCGGCTTTGATTCTAGTCACAAATAAAAATAATATATCTCACTTTTTTAATAACAAATAGTAAAATACTGCTGTTTTTATCAAGAATGTTTTAAAATTTTGGCATATTCTCAATTCTAAACTTATAATTTTTTCATAAAAGTTACAAATCTTAATATTAACATATCTAGTTAGTAATTAATTGTGATTATCATTGCTGTTAGTTAAACTTAGTTAAATAATTTATAAGCAGTGATCCCTGTAAGAATGCTAACTATCAGCCATGTAAAACCTAAACCAATGATTTCCCCTAAAAACAAATTAGTTGAGTTGTAAACGATAATACCAACCACAGAACCTAAACAAAGCGCGATCGCCCAAATTGCCGAACTAAAAAACATCCAGCACCAACCCCAGCACACTGAAGGGGGAATTGCTAACCACCATTGTGTCATGCCAATGACTAAGCCGCCAATACCCCCGGTAATAATTCCATAAAAAATGCGAAAAGATAAAAACTTAGTAGATAAGACAAACCAACCTAATGCACCCACACCTACCACTGTAATTAATACCCAACCTAACATAGTAGATATAATCCAACTTAAAGGTAAAATTTTAGCTCTGAGTAAATAAGACTGAGGAAGGGCGATCGCCAAAGCACCTACAGCAGTTTCTAAAACTTCCACATCAGGTTTTTCACCAATTTCTATCAACAATAAACTAACAATAAATCCGCCTACGGTGGCAACACTCCACAGTAATATAAAAACGAAAAAATCAATTTTATTTAAACTATTACTTGGGCTTTTTTTGGTTACTAATTGCATTTTTACCTCGATATTTTCCAGATTTAGTATTTTTTGTAGGTTTAACTTTTACAGGGTTAACTTTTATAGGTTTAAATTTTACAGGTTGCACAGCGTGATTAGCAAACATATCTAAAAAAGCATTGCGTCTTTTTTGAGGTGACTCAGGAGAAATATAACCCCACAAACTTTCCCAGTAGAAAAAAGAAACTCCTAAAAACTTGTGATCTCTGACAATTTGCACCTTTTCTTTAATACTTTCAATATCCACCGGAGTAAGTAAAGTACCTGTAGAAATACCAATACTCACAGGAATTTTCGTCATAGCTGATTTTACCGCAGGTTTTTCAATTTCAGTAATGAAAGCCTTAGCTTCATCTCGATAAACCTGTAAAATCAAATCATCAATTAAATTTTCATTTACCCACGTATCCCAATCTTGCAAATAATACTTGTAAGAAAAATATTGAGAATTAGGAGAAAGAGAAATTTTAGCATCAGGTTTAATTTTTTTAACTTCCTGATTAATTTTCACCATAAAATCAGTAATTTTATTAGCTCTCCATCTCATCCATTCTTCATTAAAATAATCAGTTGGTGGGCTTTTTCCAGAATGCTCTTTCTTATACAAATTTACAGTAAAACTATCATAGCCAAATTGTACAGGCATTCCAAAATGATCATCAATTTGCATCCCATCTACATCATACTTTTTTACCACTTCTAAAATTAAACCCAAGATAAATTTTTGTACTTGAGGATGTAAAGGATTTAACCATAACTGATTATTAAAAGCACCATTGTTACCAATTTCCTCCGGCAACTTTTCATTTACAGAATTTACTCCTTTTTGCCCATTAGTTAACCATTCAGGATGTAACTTAGCTAATGCAGAATTACGAGGAGTCATAAAACCATATTCAAACCAAGGAATAACACTCATATTATGACGTTTAGACAACCTAACTATTTTTTCCAAAACATCATTTCCACCATTCATAAAATCTACGAGCGGTTGAGTTTTTAAACCTGTTACCCTTTTAGCCAAATTGCTGTGATAAAAAGTTAAACCCCGATTCCAAACTACGGGATAAATAGTATTAAAATTTAACTTAGCTAACTGATTAATTGCCCTTTCTATTCCCCAAGGTACAAACAATACACCACTAGCCACATTAGTTAACCACACACCACGCACTTCTGTAATTAAGGAATTTGCAGGGGGAGCAGAAACAGAAGTGGAAGAAATGGGAAATACAGTCAAGCTAAATACGAAAGCTAAACATATTAATAAGGAAAAATAACGATTTATCACCCGCTTCATCGGCAAATAACAATAGTTTTTCATATTAACTACAAAAATATCACAGATATTTCCCAAATATGTAATGATATGATGATTTTTTGTAGAAGTAATTTAAAACTTTTCCAAGTATAAAAAGTAATTGCTATTTACTGACGGCTGATGTAGCAGCATATTAAATGATTACAAAGGATAGCGTTGATTTAAAAATTCTCTTGCTTCTGCTTCATCCTTAATTACACCATCTAAAGTAGCTGTTAATAAATCATCTAAAATTTGTTTAAAAATGGGACTTGGTTTATATCCAATCTGTTTTAAATCATTCCCATTTAACAAAGGTTGCACATTGATTAATCTAGTTATATAAATCCAAATTTTACCCCTAATTTCCCTGGAAGTTTGCAAGATAATTAAAATCAAAGTTTGTAAATCATACTTTCTTAGTAAACGTACAACCTGACTCGACAATTCACAATTTGGTAAAGAATTAATAATCTCATGTTGCCGATCAGCTAGTTTAGATAGTCTAGTAATACAATCATCAGCTAATTGGAGATTTTTAGCTACCTTACCTCTATATTTCGGTGCTAAATGGGCAATTAACAACTCTAACCGCATCTGCCAATTATTGAAAACTTGGTTTTTATCAAACCTGCGTAAACAAATTTCTAATAACCGCAATTGTCGTAAAATTTGCTCATCTAATTTTAAGGTGTAATGAATACATTGTAAAGCCTCTAAATCATCTAACAACTTGAGAGCAGATTGCCAATAAGGAGCTTCTAAAATATGTTTTAACTCCGTTTTTAACCGAGTTTGTAAAGCGGGAGTTTTGGCATTTTCTTGAGAAGTTCGATCATAAACACCGCTATTAATTGCATAACGAATAAATTCCTCAGTTTGTGCTTCTAAAGAAAATCCAAAGCGCACAGCAAAACGTACACCGCGATAAATTCTCGTCGGATCTTCAATAAAACTATTAGCGTGTAAAACGCGAATTTGTTTAGCTTGTAAATCTAAAAAACCACCAAAAAAATCTAACAATTCTCCACTTCTGGGTGCAGTTAACCTTAACGCCATCGCATTAATAGTAAAATCTCTTCTATATAAATCTTGACGAATAGAACTAGCTTCTACCTCTGGGTTAGCTGCGGGATAAGGATAAAATTCAGTTCGAGAAGTGGCAATATCCACCCATAAAGAATCTAATTTTGGATCTTTATGCCACAATAAAGCCGCAGTTTGAAAAGCACCATGAACTTCTAACCGAGCATTGCTATAAATTTCTTGTAATGCTTTCGCTAATTCTACTCCCGCTCCTACATCTGCTGCTCGATGAAAACCATCAACAACTAAATCAATATCATTAATCATTAAAGTGCCATTTTCTGCTTCCGATAAAATTAAATCTCGCACTGCACCACCAACTAAATACAAATGCCATCCTCTTTTTTCTGCTTCCTGGGATGCTATATCTAATAAATCCCATAATTGGGGAGTTAATTTATTTTGTAACTGTGGTAAATTAATTTTAGTTTCACCTGGTTTTTCTCCTTTCCCACTAGCCACATCAGCTTGATATAATTCCCTTAAAACATCAGTTCTGGTGACAATTCCCACTAAATTATCACCATCTAAAACTGGTAAACGTCCAATATCATAAGTAACAATTAAAGATTCAATTTGTGGTAAAGTTGTCTCTGGATTAATAGTTTTTAAATTAGTTTTCATATATCCCTTAACCGGAGCATGATTAAAACCGTGATGTAAAGCAATATCTAAATCACGCCGGGAAATAATTCCTACTAATTTACCTTGTTCATTCACCACCGATAAACCAGAATGTCCATATCTTAATAAAATTCTTTGGGCTTCTGAAATACTTGTTTCTGGGCGAATAGTTCGCACTGGAGATGACATAATATCTCTAGCTGTGGGAGGATGGGGAATTTGGGATTTTAAACCCTCTAATAATTCTTGTAAAATAGCTTGGGAATTAGGAGTTTTAATATTAAAAGAAGCAGCTTGGGAATGTCCACCACCGCCAAAAGGTTGAAATAATAGATTGAGATTTGTTCGCGGAATTTGACTTCTACCAATTACAGTTAACCGTGATTCACCATTTTCTACAGCTACATTTTCTAAAGCAAATTCATGTCCTAAAAGAATAGCATCAATTTCTGTTAACTCAATTAATTCTGAAACCAAATATGATAAACCCGGTACAAATTCATCAGTGGTTAATGTCACCCAAGCAATAGTATATCCCCGCAGACATAAATATTGTAAATTATCTAATGCTTTAGCTAATAACTGTTGTAATTCAGGAGATAAACCAGGCTCTCGGTAAGTAGAAATTACAGATAAACTTGCGCCTTGTTCCATTACCCAAGCTAAAGCTAAAGCATCTCTAAAAGTAGATTGTTTATAAGTTAAAGAACCAGTATCAACATGAATTCCTAAAGCCATTACCGTTGCTTGAGCGGAAGTAATAGAAATACCATGTTTTTGTAATTCTTCCACCATTAAAGTAGTAGTTGCACCGACTTTATCAACATATAAATGTGTTGTGGGAATATCACTTTCTTGATCAAAATGATGATCATAAACTAGGATTTCTTGCACATTTGGTAAATCAAACCAAACACCAGCTTTACCCAGGCGATCGCGTTGTTGAGTATCCACAACCATTAAAGAGCGAATCTTGTTAGGATTAACAGAGCGCCGTTCAATCAAAGGAAACTCATCCCGATACAAAGCCAAAAAATCCCGTACCGGTGGATGCGCTCCCCCAGACAAAACAATCTTACTCCCTGGTTTGAGGCAACTTAACCCCACAGCAGCACCAAGAGCATCAAAATCAGCAGTAGTGTGACAAAGAATTAAATCCATAGTTGAGAATTTAGAATTTAGAATTTAGAATTTAGAATTCAGGAAATTGACATACTCCCCACCCTAAAAGGGTGAGGATTCTGGGGTCAAACAGCAATTGCTGGCTATAGCCAGTCTCACATCGCTTAACCCAATGGTTGATGCCCCAACCATGTAAAAAACCGACTTTTCCCCCATCACCCCATCACCCCATCACCCCATCACCACCTGCTCATTCCCTGATAACTGATCAACTGTTGCAAACGAGACGTAAAATATTAGATGGTTAAATAATCAGCCTCATCTGTTGATTCTGATATTGACAGTCTTGGGTATGGTTATGATTTCACAGTGTTGGGAAAAGAAAAAATGAGCATAGTATTTCAAGCTGCTTTAGTATCTCTAGTTCTAATGTCCTTCGTTCTAGTTGTAGGTGTTCCCGTTGCTTACGCAACACCTCAAAACTGGATAGAATCTAAAAAATTGCTTTGGGTTGGTTCTGGAGTTTGGATTGCCCTAGTGCTTTTAGTTGGTATATTAAACTTTTTTGTGGTTTAGGGTACGGCTGTAACCAGTTACTAACACATAACATAAAAATTAGCGGAGCAGGAGAGTAAAGTTAATAGGATCAAGAAACAAAAATCTCTTGATAGTTGTTTCTATCCTGATTCTTGCTTTCCTGCTCTTCTATATTCCATCCAGAAAAGATTAGCTGAGAAGTTATAATGAAAAGAGGCAGTTATGGCAGTTTTTGAGGGAAGTTTTACCCAAACAGCACCTTTACGGTTTGCATTGGTTATTGGTAGATTTAATGACTTAGTGACAATGAAACTCCTAGCAGGATGTCAAGACTGCTTAAAACGGCACGGTATAGATCCAGATCCTCAAGGAAATCAAGTAGACTATGTTTGGGTCCCAGGTAGTTTTGAAGTTCCTACAGTTGCCCGTCAATTAGCATTATCCCACCGTTATGATGCCATAATTTGTTTAGGTGCAGTAATTAAAGGACAAACACCCCACTTTGATTATGTTTCCGCTGAAGTTGCTAAAGGTATAGCGGCAGCCAGCTTCCAAACAGGTGTACCCGTGATTTTTGGAATTTTAACCACAGACACCATGCAGCAAGCATTGGAAAGAGCAGGTATTAAGAGTAATCATGGTTGGGATTATGCCATGAACGCCATAGAAATGGCCAGCTTAATGCGTCAATTAAATTCTAGCTTGGCTGATTATCCTGGTAATACTCAATCTTTGCCAGCATCCATACAAAATTCTGTGCAGTCAGAAGTGGTTTAGTTATTGGGAATTGGGAATTGGGAATTGGGAATTGGGAATTGGGAATTGGGAATTGGTAAAAATCTTTTCTTCTCCTCCTTCCTACTTCCCCTACTCCCCAAATATCGGCAATACCGTATACAAAATGGTGAATTACCACACCTTTATTTTCAAAACAGCAGACTATAATATGAGATGCCTAATAGACTGAAATAAAAATAATATTAGTAGCAATTGCGCTATCCTGGATAAATTTACAAGAACAATTAAGTTAACGGAAACTCATAAGCTGTGATGAACGCTGTATTACCTCGTATTTTGAAATCAGCCTACCGCAAAGAACCCATCATCACCACCCTAATCACAATAGGTATAGTAGATGCACTTATAGGTGGCTTTGATGATAGTTGGACACTATTTACCTTTGGTTTGGGAACAGCAGGAATAGCTCTACTTTTGAAACTTTGGCGGATGCAGCAGCAACCCCCCATGCCAGAAGAAACAGTGGTTCAACATTACTTACCACCTCAACCTTCCAGCGCACCTCTACCAATTATTCCGGTTTCCAAGAAAAAACCACGTCAATAACAGGTAACAGGTGACAGGTGACAGGTGACTGGTGACTGGTGACAGGGAGAATGAATAACCCAATGCCCAATGCCCAATTCTCAATTCTCAATTGATTGGATATTACTGACAAAGAGGGGTAAATGTGAACACACAAGGGAGAAAGAAAAGTAAAAAAATTCTCACCACGTCTAACTTCAAGTGGGCTGTATTAGCAGTAACTTTTTTTATACCAATAGTACATAATCCCAGTATTAACACTGCCCAAGCAGCAAACGAAGTCAGAATTGATTCTTTTGAACACAGCAGTTTTACTCCTCCTCGACTAATTCGCACGATTACAGGACACACAGGAGTAGTTAAATCACTGAACTTTAGCCCCAATGGTAAACTTCTAGTCAGTGGTGGTTCAAGTACCGAGCCAATTATCAGGTTTTGGCATCCTGAAAACGGTAAAAGACTAGCTACTATTAACAGAGCGCATCAAGGATCTGTAGATGCGATCTTAATTTCTCCCGATGGTAAAACCTTAGTTAGTAGTGGCAGTGATTATAGAATTAATCTGTGGAATCTCAAAACTTTAGAATTTAGCCGTGCATTTGATGGACACACCAGCCCGGTTTTATCCCTAGTTACCACTCCTGATAGTAAAATTTTAGTCAGTGGTGGTTTAGATGGGATTCGCTTATGGGACTTAGAACAACAACTACCACTAGCTACCCTTGTCCGCTACGATAACGCAATTTATACCTTAGCTATTAGTGCTGATGGACAAACCCTAGCCAGCGGGGATAATAAAGGTGTTGTTAAATTGTGGGATTTAAAATCTCGTAAATTGATTAAACAGTTAAAAGCTCATTCACAAACGGTTACTGGTTTAGCTTTTACACCTGATGGTGAAACGTTAGTAACTGCTAGTAGAGATAAAAATATTAAAATTTGGAATATTAGTAACGGTGAACAAACCCAAACTCTCACCGGGCATAATCAAGCAATTAACGCCATAGCAATTAACCCTAATGGTCAAATTTTAGTGAGTGCAGCCCAAGATGGGATTAAACTTTGGGATTTAAGTACAGGAAAGTTAAAAAATCCAACAAAAAATCCAACAGAGGCAAATAATAACTTACCTAGTATTTGGACACAACCCACCAAAGAAATCGCTTTTAGTGCTGATGGCAAAATGTTGGCTAGTGGTGGTATGGATGAAAAAATTAATATTTGGAATTGGTAGTTGGGCATGGGGCATGGGGCATGGGGCATGGGGCATGGGGCATGGGGCATGGGGCATGGGGCATAGGGCAACCACAGGGGGTTGCCCCTACAAAATGTGTGATGTTAACTGAGGGAAACAGTTAAACTGGCTGGTTTACCTAAATCACCTGTGAATACTACACCACGATTGTTAGCGTGAAGATGTCGCAGAATTTTGTAAATAGATTCAACTTGTTCTGAAGTTCCGGCTTTATTGGCGATTTCTTCAATAGAAAGGGCTTTTTTCTCTTTTTGCAGAACTTCTACAACTCGTTTTTGTAAATCTAGCACTGCTGCGGCTGCTTTTTTACCAGCTTCCACGCCGGGTTGATGATAAGCATTGATGTTAACTAAGCTGGCATAAAAACCTACTGCTCTTTCATACAATGCAATTAACGCGCCAACTGTGCGGGCATTAACTTGAGGAATGGTGACGGTGATGGAATCACGGTTATTTTCGTACAGTGCTTGACGAGTTCCTAATAAAAAACCAGATAAATAGTCACCGGCAGTTACACCAGACTCAACTTCTGGAGATGGGGTTTGTCTGTCTTCTAAAACCTCAATTAAGGTGGCGAAGAAGTTGGGTACACCTTCCCGCAGTTGTTGAACGTAGGCGTGTTGATCGGTAGAACCTTTGTTACCATAAACGGCAATACCTTGATATACGGTTTTACCGTCTAAATCTAGTTCTTTACCTAAAGATTCCATTACTAACTGCTGTAAGTAACGGCTAAATAATAACAAGCTGTCTTTGTAGGGTAAGACAACCATATCTTTTTCACCTTTGCCATTACCGGAGTAGTACCAGGCTAAAGCTAGTAAAGCGGCTGGGTTTTGCTTGAGGTTGGCTACACGGGTAGCGTCGTCCATTTCTTTTGCACCATCTAACATGGCACGAATATCAATACCCTGTAGCGCTGCTGGTAATAATCCTACAGAGGACATTTCTGATGTCCGTCCACCTACCCAGTCATACATGGGGACAGTTGTTAGCCAACCTTCTGATTTTGCTACTTTGTCTAGGTTGCTTCCTGCGCTGGTAATAGCTACTGCATATTTAGCAAAGTCTAAATTTTTGGCGGTGTAGGCTTGTTTCACCTCGATCATGCCGTTACGAGGTTCTGGTGTACCGCCAGATTTGGAAATTACTAATACCAGTGTAGTAGCGAGGTTATTGATTTGAGACAGCACCCGATCTATACCTGCGGGATCTGTGTTGTCTATGAAGTGAATGTTGAGGGGGGGTGAATCGGGGGCGAGGGCTTCGGCTACAAATTGGGGGCCTAATGCCGAACCACCTATACCTATGGAGATAATGTCGGTAAAGCGGCTTTCTTTGGGGGGGTGAATCGCGCCTGTATGCACCTGATCCGCAAAAACTTCTATTTGTTCTAAGGTTTGAACAATTTCTGTTTTTAGTTCTGGGGTTGGTGCTAAGTCTGGATTCCGCAACCAGTAGTGTCCTACCATGCGATTTTCGTCAGGATTGGCGATCGCCCCTGTTTCTAAGGCGGCCATATCCGCAAATGCTTTTTCAAATTTTGACTGCAACGATTCCACGAAGGCGTTATCAAACCGCATCCGGCTGATATCTAGATACAGTCCTAATCCCTCGTGGAAATATAACCAGTCTTGGTATCGTTGCCAAAGTGCCTTAGCATCCATCATGAGGGAATTCTCAAATATGTTGATCAAACTCCAGTTTAATGTATGGTTCTGGCGATCCCTGCTTTGTCTTATACAGTTTGTAACTAAGGGAATTTAGAATTTAGAATTTAGAATTTAGAATGAGGAATTGAGAATGGGAGAAGATAACCCAATGCCCAATGCCCAATGCCCAATGCCCTACACATCTGGCATAGGAACGACACGTAAAAATTTCACCAGTTCCCCTCTAATTTCTATACCTACTAAATAATTATCTATGGTAAAGCGATAAAATATACCTTCTTTATCTAACTGTCGCAGGTCTGGAAGGTCGTGTAAATGCCATTTATGATTTTTAAATTCAATAAATACAAAATTATACACTCGCTGATATGCAACGGGTTCTAAACTTTTTAGGTCTATTAAAAAAGACCTCGCATAACGCATTTCTACATCCAGATTCACTCTTGCTCACCAATTAATTGTTTGTTAGTTGATTACATAAACATTAACTGTCTAATTGCTTCATCGTGGTTTAGTATGTCCCAAGGTTGCTGTGATGATCTTACTTCGTTTATAGCATTAAGCATATAGTAGTCAAAATGTAATGCTTGCACAACGCCCCAAACTTTTTGTAGATCATCATCGGATATCTGTTCTATCAGATGGTGCATTCTGATTCTTAGTAAATTCATTTCCACTGAATACTATAAATCTACGGTTAACATTACCCAAGGTACACTACAATCTATGACGTTGCATTCCGTGTGACAGTTGACAGTTGATAGTTGACAGTTGACAGTTGATGCTGACTCCTAAATTCTCAATTCTCAATTCCCTATTTCCTATTCCCTTCTTCAACTGATAACTGATTATGATTGAATACCTGATTTTTCTTGCTGTTTCTGCTGCTACCTTTGCGTTGTTTGCACTGGGGCTAAATTTACAATGGGGTTTTACTGGTTTAATTAATTTTGGTCATGTTGCCTTTATGACTTTAGGTGCGTACACTACGGTTTTGCTCAGTTTAAAGGGTGTACCACTGTTACTTTCTGCTATTGCTGGTGCAATTGTGGCCGCTTTATTAGGGTTGGTGATTGGTTTTGCTACTTTGCGGTTACGGGAAGATTATCTGGGTATTGTCACTATTGGTACAGGTGAGTTAATTAGGTTGGTAATTAATAATCAGGAGTTACCTGTGGGCGATCGCTGGGTATCGGGTGCTTTTGGTGTTCAAAGTTATGTTATACCTTTGAGTTCTACACCTAATTTATTCTGGCAATTTTTAATGATTGGGTTACTTAATTTACTTACAATTATTACTTTATTCTATCTATGGCGTTGGATAAAAACTGCCCAAAATTCTACAAATGTTTCTATCAAAAAAGAATTTATTTCCCGTTTAGTTGTAGGTATTATTTTAGGTTTATTATCTATAGCTATTGATATTTCTGGTACTTTAGGACTGTATAACTATAATCCAAAAGCGGGTTTAATGTTATTGGCTTTGTTAGTGTTAGCTTTTGTGTTTTGGAGGTTAGAATTTTTAGTCAAATCTCCCTGGGGTCGTGTTCTTAAAGCTATTCGTGAAGATGAAGAAGTACCCAAAGCTCTGGGGAAAAATGTTTTTTGGTATAAGCTACAATCTTTAATGTTGGGTGGTGCAATTGCTGGTGTAGCGGGTGCTTTCTTTGCTTGGCAACTGAGCGCAATTTATCCTGATAATTTTCAACCACAGTTAACTTTTGATGGTTGGATTATGATTATTTTGGGTGGTTCTGGTAATAATATTGGAGCAATTTTAGGATCAGTTATTTATTTTGCCTATGATGCTTTAACTAGAGAATTTTTACCAAAAGTTATCCCTCTAGATGTAGAAAGAATTGGCGCTTTTAGAATTATGTTTATCGGACTAATTCTGATGGTACTGATGATTTGGCGACCACAAGGTATTTTAGGTAAAAAGGAAGAACTGACTTTAGGTAAGTAATAGGTGACAGGTGACAGTTGACAGTTGACAGTTGACAGTTGTCAGGCTTCGCCGTGAGCGTCAGCCGAACGGTGACAGTAAAGAGTTCATCTATTCCCTATTCCCTATTCCCTATTCCCTTCTTCCACTGATAACTGATAACTGAGAAAAGACAAACATCATGGAAAACAATATAAAATCTCCTCAACTTCCTTTACTTGCTGCTAGTGGACTAAATAAAAGTTTTGGTGGTATTCAAGCAGTGAAAAATGCTGAAATTACCGTTACTAAAGGTAGTATTACTGGTCTAATTGGTCCTAATGGTGCTGGGAAAACTACTTTATTTAATTTACTGTCTAATTTTATTCGTCCAGATCAAGGTAAGGTAATTTTTGATGGTGAACCTATTCATCATTTACAACCTTTCCAAATTGCTCAACAAGGTTTAATTAGAACTTTTCAGGTTGCAAGAACTCTCTCACGTTTGTCAGTGTTGGAAAATATGCTGTTAGCAGCACAAAAACAAACTGGGGAGAATTTTTGGCAAGTTCAATTTCAAAATCATTTGGTTACTAAGGAAGAAAAAGAATTAAAAGAAAGAGCAATGGTGATTTTAGAGTCTGTGGGTTTAGAAAAAAAAGCTCATGACTATGCTGGTGGTTTATCTGGTGGACAACGTAAACTGTTAGAAATGGGTCGTGCTTTAATGACTAATCCTAAGTTAATATTGTTAGATGAACCCGCAGCAGGTGTGAATCCTCGTTTAATTGATGATATTTGCGATCGCATTCTTAAATGGAATCGGGAAGATGGGTTAACTTTCTTAATTATTGAACATAACATGGATGTGATTATGTCTTTGTGCGATCGCGTTTGGGTATTAGCAGAAGGTCAAAATTTAGCAGTGGGTACTCCTACAGAAATTCAAAATAATTCCCAGGTTTTAGAAGCATATTTAGGACAATAAAGAAAGTATAAAGAAAAAGTAAAAACTCAGCACAATATTTGTTTTCACAATTAAGATTTGTATTAGGAGATACAAACAATACTATAGCTAGTAAATTTAACCCAAAGTTTAAGTTACAACTCAAAGTAACAACAAATGGTTGCCAATTTACTGGTGTCAAAAAATTTTAGTTGTGTTGTCTAATAGTATTTCCATGACTTAACTAAAGCTGTTCAAATTTAAAAATTCATTTTTAATTTGCATTATGCTACATAATAAAGCAATTAGAAACAAACTCAGAGGATGTATGAATAGATCCGGTACATCTCTCACTGAAGCTGCTAGATTCTTAGGTGTAGATCATGGCACATTATATAATGCTTTAAGAACAGGTCAAATTTCTACAACTAGAAGAAATGGTAGTAATGTGATTACTCAAGGCGCTTTGATGGACTATCAAGCAAGAATGCGACAAATTTTGTAACTGATTAATTACTGATGGAAATAATCAGCTTGAGAAACTTTGCTCTGATGCCTCAAAGTTTTTTAAGTCTATATTTCATAGTACCAAATATCTTCTTGGCGCACGATAATTCGATTCAAGGACAGCCGATCAATTAATCCTTCTTGTTCTAATTGTCTCAGCGAACGAGTAACAGTTACACGGGTAGAACTAATGAGTGCGGCCAAATCTTCATGGGTCATACGCATATCAATTAAACGTCCCTGTTCCACTTGTAGACCAAACTTTTTTGATAACCATGCTAAGAGTTGAATAAGCA
>RDXV01000238.1 GCA_004292695.1 Nostocales cyanobacterium
ACGAGAAATAGCCGATGGTTTATGGCACAAATGCCCTAAATGTGGTGTTTTAACATACACTAAAGACCTGAAAGCTAATCAAATGGTTTGTACCGAATGTGGTCATCATAACCGCGTTGATAGTGATGAGCGGATTAAACAGTTAATTGATGCCAATACCTGGCAAGCCATAGATGAACATTTGCGCCCAACAGATCCTTTAGGATTCAGAGATCGCAAAGCTTACAGCGATCGCATCCGGGAAACTCAGGAAAAAATCGGTTTAATTGATGCTGTCAAAACCGGCTTGGGACAAATTAACGGTTTACCCATTGCTTTGGGAGTCATGGACTTCCGGTTTATGGGCGGTAGTATGGGTTCTGTAGTTGGCGAAAAACTCACCCGTCTCATTGAACAAGCTACCCAACGTCGCTATCCTGTGGTCATTGTTTGTACCTCCGGCGGTGCAAGAATGCAGGAAGGTATGTTATCCCTGATGCAAATGGCAAAAATCTCTGCCGCTTTACAACGTCATCAAGATGCCCGATTGTTATATATCCCCGTCTTAACTAATCCTACTACCGGTGGCGTTACCGCTAGTTTTGCTATGTTGGGTGATATTATCATTGCCGAACCTAAAGCTACCATTGGTTTTGCCGGTAGACGGGTTATTGAACAAACCCTGCGGGAAAAATTACCTGAAGATTTCCAAACCGCTGAAGACTTACTCAAGCACGGTTTTGTAGATGAAATTGTCCCCCGGACTCAGTTAAAGAACACCTTAGCACAACTAATTTCTTTACATCAGCCCATGCCTACTACCCCAAATATGGTGATGTGGGAAACCATGAGTTTAAGTTCTACTGGTGTAGATTAAATTGAGTTACTAAAAATCAGGATGTTTTAAAAGTTACTCATAATGTATTCAAAACATTTCGATTCCCCTAAATTCCCCCGCGACAAGGGGACTTTTAAGACATCCGTTAATTAACCCCACATACTGAAACATTCTTCCCTGTTCCCTGTTCCCTATTCCCTATTCCCTATCCTCACAAATAAAGTTTCAATTTGTAAATTTTATTTATAAAGTTTTGTATCAAAATATCAATTATTTTAACTACTAGGAATCAACAAACATAGTGTCAGCCGCTATGTAGAACAGCTAATGGTAAACTGATTCATGCTGATGTTAATGATAGCGAGAAGATTTTACCTACAGTCATCCTGATTGGTTTTAACCGCAGGAGCAAAGGCGTTGTAGTTCTCCCCGTCGGTATGATCGGCAAATTTTTAGCATGGGATAAATACTGCATTTATCTATGCTATTTAGAACTATTAGTGTCTTAGCTGTGTTAAGCATTACAAATTTGAAGGGGAAATATGTTTAGAAGACTCATTGGTTTTGTTGCTGCTACCGTTTTGCTGACATTTCAGTTATTCATCGGTAGTGCAACAGCGGTAGAACTAGATGCAGCTACCAGAACCGTAAAATTAAATGAAAGTGGTGATACTGCCGTTATTAGCGTACCAAAACTGGCAAAAGGTAAAAAACTATTTAATGATACCTGCGCTCAATGTCATGCAGGAGGCGTAACCAAGACTAACCAAAACGTAGGTTTAGAACCAGAAGCATTAGCACTGGCTACACCACCTCGTAACAATGTTGAAGGCTTGGTAGACTATATGAAGAATCCCACCACCTACGACGGTGAAATTGAGATTTCCGAAATCCACCCCAGTCTCAAGAGTGCCGATATCTTCACAGAAATGAGAAACCTCACCGATGATGATTTAGAGGCGATCGCCGCTCACATCCTCGTTCAGCCCAAAATTGTGGGTATTAGATGGGGTGGTGGTAAAATCCATTACTAAAATCCCAATAAGTACGCTGCTTATTTCATAAAATAGGGGCAATTGCCCTTAATTTACCAAAATTTGAGTTTCAAGTCCTGAAACCTCAGCAAATTCAAGCTTAACTTTCATCATCGCCCTCAAACAAGTTAGTTTTGCTGAAATTGGCTATCTGGAAGCAGGACTTGAAACTTTGTATTTTCCCACCTACCTGATTTTATTTATTAAAAAAAAATTTTCATCTATGACAGATTGTCGTATTTGGTGTTAAATGTATTTAGAATGAAAAAAGAAAAATAAAAATATATCTCAGGAGATATCCATGAAGTTAATCGCAGCAAGTCTGAAACGCTTGGCCTTAGCAGTATTAACCTTAATCTTAGTAGTTGGTACTTTTGCTATTTCTACCCCCACAGCATCTGCTGACACCGTACAAATCAAAATGGGTGCTGACAACGGAATGTTAGCATTCCAACCCAAAGAAGTAACAATTAAGGCTGGTGACACCGTTGAGTGGGTAAACAACAAATTAGCTCCCCACAACGTTGTTGTTGAAGGCAATGAAGAATTAAGCCACAAACAATTATTAATGGCACCTGGCACGACAATTACAAGTACCTTCACAGAACCTGGTACTTACACATACTGGTGTGAACCTCACCGTGGTGCTGGCATGGTAGGTAAAGTAGTTGTTCAGTAGGTTCAAAATCTTACTTACAAGTTGGGAAACCTAAGCAAATAAATGTGATCTGAATTTAGTCTGAACTTAGGTTTTTCAAATCACTAAACAACAGCGGTAACAAGTTGTATCCTGGGAAATAGTAGGATAGACTCGTTATCGCTAATTTTTATGCTGACTTTTATGGCAGAGGAAAATACCTTGAAAATCTTTAAAATCTCCCTCCCCCTGCTCCCTGATCCCTGCTCTGCTGCTATGTTCATGAACATTATTAAAATTAAAACCCAAGCAATTTTAGCGATCGCCCTAGTATCCCTAATATCTATATTCAATCTTATAATTATCAATCCCGTTCTAGCCGCAGAAACATCTACAGGCAGTAAAATTTTCCAAGCCAACTGTGCCTCTTGTCATCGAGGCGGAGCAAACATTCTCATTGAACAAAAGACCTTAGAAAAAACAGCACTATCAAAATATTTAGAAAACTATGAAAACGATCCCATCAAAGCAATTATTAGTCAGATACAAAATGGTAAGAATGCTATGCCGTCTTTCAAAAATAAATTAAGCGATCAAGATATCTTAGATGTTGCTGCTTATGTCTTCCAAAAAGCAGAAACAGGATGGTAGGTAAAATTTAGAATTTAGAATTTAGAATTTAGAAGTTAGAAGTTAGGAATCACATCACCTAACTCCTGACTCCTCAAAAAGACTTTCTTACTGATCAGATTTTGATGTTTGTCTATCTTCCTTAACTTGACGCAACTTCTGTATTAGCGTTGAAGAAGAATTATCAACAGCACCAGATTTTTCCTCGACAACACCCGCTGTTGGTGATGGGTTAGGAATTACCACAGCTTGATTTTTAGGTTGGTTTTTACTCTCTTGTTGATCTGCTACAGGTTGAGAATTTTGATTTTGTGCAGGTTTTACCTGTACATTCTTTCCAGACATCGAACCATTATCAACATTTTTAAACTGAAGTTGGAAAGGATAGGAACTAACTTGTTTTTCACCTTTGGGTACATTAGCACTCAAGAAAGCTCTAGTTTTTGACTGCAATTGAGGACTTACTTTCCCACCTTGGAACTTAATATCTAACACCTTACCATTTGCATCTACCACTAATTCACCGGATACAGTACCCTCCATCTCTGGGTTATCAGTGGCAATAGTTTTCCGAATAACAGTCTGTGGCTTAATCTCAACAACCTGTCTGGAATCTTCACCAGAATTGAGTCTAGCAAGTAACTGTTGGTTTTTCTGAATTTGAGCCTCAGCACGACTCATGGTAGGTACAACAACTTGTCCTTGGCTAGAATTTTCTGAAGATGAACTCTCTGTGGGAGCAACAGATACTAACTTACTCCGACGCTCCAAAGATTCACCCACAAGCAACCCAGCCGAACCACCTTCATTGACTTCTGTATTCTTGTTAGCGATGTTAGGATGGGTGAATTCCGTATATTCACCAGGTGTTTTGGTAGAACCAATATCAATAGCATCAGCGGAAGGATTAACTAGAGGTTCTCCAGAGATATCATCATTAGGTTGAACCTGTGGCAGTCTGCTCACATTTAAAGGCTGAGTTTCTCTGATTTGAGTATCTATATCATCTACAAATGGAGATACAGAACGGGGAGCAACACGAGGTACAGAACGAGGTAAATTACTAATACGGAAATTAGAAACTTGAGTTCTAAAATCCCTTTGAGTGAACATTGGCGCTGCTTGCTGTTTGGGTAAGTAAGAAAGATTATAGTTACTCGTTGATTTGGGAATAACTGGTAATCCCCCTTGGCTAGGTAATGGAGTTTCTAAAGGCGGAATCACAGCTACTTGAGTATCAAAGCTAGGTAACTTAATCTGTGGTTGTTGTGGTAATTGCAGTGGTTGTAAGGCAGTTTGGGCATTTTCTGAAGTTTGTGGGAGTCTAGCCTGCTCTTCTGGACTTAATTCTATTAATCCCACAGCCTTTTTACTGTTAGCTGCTGTGGATGGAGTAGAGTCTACAGGCATTAATGGCACAATCAGCGCAATAGCACCATGAATACCAACAGAAGCTAGAGCGGCTATTCCAGTGGGCTGGTTTAATAATTCTGGTATATTTTTCAGCATGGATACATAAGACATAATTGTTATAGTTGACGCATCTAATTTGTAGTTGACAATTATAATTAAACAGCAGACAGTAATTTTTACAAGATATTAGTCATGCTGCTGCACCAGTGATTTTATCTTTTTAATTATATTGCCATTTTGGGATGTAGGTTAATTCAATCTTCCCAGAATTAGTTAGGGTTTGCTGTTCGCGTAGCGTGCCGTCAGGCATATAAAGCGCAACCCTTTATAAATTAAAGGTTTGAGGTTGATAAAGAGGAAAAAAAGTGCCAGAATTTTGTTTGAAGGGTATACCTGAAAAACCGTGCATTTTGAAACCAAGAAATCCCAAAAT
>RDXV01000010.1 GCA_004292695.1 Nostocales cyanobacterium
CAGGGGAGGCAGGGGAGGCAGGGGAGGCAGGGGAAGCAGGGGGAGAAAAACAACCAATGCCCAATTCTTAATTCTCAATTCTTAATTCTTAATTCTTAATTCTTAATTCTTAATTCTTAATTTCAGGGTTTAGCAATGCTAAACCCCTACAGAAGCATAGAGAATTTTATGACAAACGTTTAGATTCTAAAGTTTTTTAGCTTCTAAAGTTTGAGGTAAATTTTCATTGGCGGGGACTTCAGTTAATTCTAATTCCCAACCATTAGCGAGAGTGAGAACTTTACCACCATCACCATCTGCTTGTTTAACTACTTCTTCTTCCAGGTCTTTTTTAGGGACATAGACCACTAAATTACCTGCATCATTCAGCCGTAACATTACTTTCATTTGGTGTTTCCTCAGCAGATTCTAGTTCTCTTTTTCGACAACCGATGATGTACCCTGTCTCTAAAAAATGCACAGCATAGATATAGTAGGCTTGTAAGAAAGTTCCTATACTTGCCACATAACCAACATCGCCAATTTTTGCTAGAACTTCACCAATTTCTCGACCAGGAAAAGTACCATCATTTTTGATTAGTTTCTTAACTCTGACCTTTTGACCGATTTCAAAAATTGGTGGATCATTTAATTCTATGTCATCGCGTTGCATGAGAATACCTCTGTTCACGTACTAAATTCACAAGTTCTTCTGTGGTGAGATTGCGTTTTTTGATTGTGCATTCATGGCGGACTGCATCTAAAACAGATTGGGTTTCTTCTGCATTTAAAAAGATGCCGTTCTGTGCTAATAAATTAGACAATAAATGCCTTCCAGAATGTTTACCTACTACTAAACGACGTTCCCAACCTACTGATTCTGGTAAATAAGGTTCATAGGTTTGTGGGTTTTTCATCACACCATGAGCATGAATTCCTGACTCGTGAGCAAAAGTATTTTCTCCGACGATTGCTTTCCAAGGAGGAACATTTGCACCGGCAGCATGAGCGACTAATTTAGAAAGTTCTAACAAGTTTTGAGTATCAATTCCCAAATCAATATTGTAGATACATTTGAGAGCCATGATAACTTCTTCTAAGGCGGCGTTTCCTGCTCTTTCACCTAAACCGTTGACGGTGGTATTTACAGAAACTGCACCGGCTTTTAAACCAGCGATGGCGTTAGCTGTTGCTAGTCCAAAATCATTATGAGTGTGAATCTCTACGGGAATTGATAATATAGATACTAATTGTTTAACTTTGAGGTGAGTTCCAAAGGGATCAAGAACTCCAACGGTATCACAAAAACGAAATCTAGAAGCGCCCCATTCTTGAGCATATAAAGCTACATCTTCAAGAAAACTAGGATCTGCTCTGGAAGAATCTTCTCCTCCTATAGCAACCCAAAGATCATGATCAAGGGCGAAGCTAATACAATCTTTAAGACGTTGTAAACTTACTCGCCATTGTCCATGAAATTTAGCAGCAATTTGGATACCAGATACAGGAATAGCTATGTGTATTCTTTTAAGTCCACAGGCGAGAGAGGCTTTTATATCTGAGATGACAGCACGATTCCAACCGAGTAATTGAGCATTTAATCCTAAGTTGTTAATGGCTGTAATGGCGTGAATTTCTGCTTGCCCCATAGCAGGAATACCTACTTCTAATTCAGGTATACCAATGGCATCGAGAAATTTGGCGATCGCCACTTTTTCTTGTAAGTTAAAGGCAACTCCCGCTGCCTGTTCTCCATCCCTTAATGTAGTATCATTAATAATGATTTGACTCATCTCAAATGTACCTCTAGCCGAGTTTTGACTGTAAGCATTCAGCGGTTAAGAGTCAGATTTTTAACTGTGACTCTGAAAAGTATTACTTGATCAGTTAGTGATTAATAGAATTTTTACCCTACATTTTTACTGTTGCTAAATATCCTTGAAAGTGGCAGTATGAAAAATTCTTATGGATCAAAATATGTAACTTTTCTGAATAACTGCTAAAAATACCACAAGAATTGAATACAGTTCATAAGATTTCATTATTGCCTAATTTCTCACACCACATCTGTATGATCAAAAACTAAATTGAGGTATCATTTAACAATATTTTCCTCTTTTGGTTCAGGATGATCAAGAAATAACCAGTAGCTGATATAACTATTAGTAAGTCCTGTGAGTAATAGGATACTCAATCCGGCAATTAAGCTAGAAATCATATTATTTACCTTGTAGTTAACATTGAATAATTTAAGAGTGTTCTGCTAACCAATCAAAAATTTTATCTAGCTGTTCTAAGTTAATAAAACCATATTGCCAAAGTAGCATCTGTATGGGTCCTTGGTTAAATTCACGATGTCGCAAAGCAACAGCAAGATCGGCATGAGAAAGTTCTAATTCATGACGCAGAAAGTGAATTAGTTTATGATCTTTACTAGGGTTTACCATAATTTGAGTTAGCAAGTTTGACACTATATGAGAGTAGATAAAAAACTACAATCTCCATAGTTAATTATGAATTGGAGTGAATGAATACAAAGCAATTAATGATTTACCAGAGTGGAAACCTCAGTTTAGGTTAAATCCCTCAATTCCGCAAGGTTTTTTGTGAGTAAACAATAACTTATCTCTGCTAGATAATGAGGCGATATGAGATCATGAATTTTTATCTAGGGTTGTCTGAATTAAACCTTTGATAATTTGCATATTGTTGTCATCATTGCAGTTTTTATTCACAACTACGATTCCAACAAACTTCTAACCATGCTACTAATTCATGACGGGGTGAAAGCAATTGCATGACTGTACTATGAACAAGCATTGCTTCTTGTAAAGTATTCACTTGTACTCGTAATGAACCGTCCGCAGGACAGGAACAAGTAATCATTAATTCTTGGAGACGGTGATAAATTTGCCATCTATCACTGCGAGGAATATCTAAAATTTGTTCATCAAAGAACATAGTTTAATTATCCCCTGGTTGCTGTTCTTTGAGGTTTTGTAGTTGTTGTTCTAGTTGTTCAATACGAGAATGTAAAGAACGAATTATACTAGCTTCTACATCAGGTAATTTGTGATGTTCTAAGGGAGAAATGCGCTTGTTTTGTTTTGGGGAAATAATTCTACCAGGGATACCAACTACGGTAGAATCAGCAGGAACATCACGTAAAACTATTGAACCTGCACCAATTCGCACGCGATCGCTAATTTGAATATTTCCTAATACTTTCGCACCCGCACCAACAACTACATGATTTCCTAATGTGGGGTGACGTTTACCTGTTTCTTTACCTGTTCCTCCTAAAGTTACACCTTGATAAATGAGTGTATAATCACCAACAATGGCAGTTTCACCAATGACAACTCCCATTCCATGATCAATAAATACACCTTTACCAATTTTTGCTCCTGGGTGAATTTCAATTCCTGTGAAAAACCGAGCAATATGGGAAATTAACCGAGGAATAAAACTCACATTGTGAATGTGTAACCAATGTGCAAAACGATAAAAACACAAAGCATGAAACCCAGGATAACAAAAGATTATTTCTAACCAATTGCGGGCGGCTGGATCACGCTCAAAAATAATCCGAAAATCACTGATCAATGGCTCAAATAATTCGCCAGAGAGTATATTTTTCCGCGAGTCCTTATTTTCAGTTTGGTTTTTGAGACTGTCTAGAGACTGTTGCATTGTTACTATCTGGTGAAAAGAGTCAAGTTGTATTTTCCTGCTTATACCAGATGACTCCAAATCTGATGACAATGCAGACATGGATTAGATTTATTGAAATTATTATGGTTGCACTCAATAGGTTTAAACCCCTATTTAACAGAACTTTACATTTTTTCTGGGGATAGGGGTACTAGATTTTTATTACAGAGGTACGGGTATTTTGGGGGTAAGGTGACAGCTTTTTTGTACTCAAAAAAATGTTAATGATCTGGGATTTATCACCATTTATGGGAGATATTTTCAATTATATTTGAGTTGTACTCATTGAGTGATAAAGGTTGTTTGTATGACAGTGATATTAAATTGTATGTGATTGGTGTTACTATCTTTAGTGTATGGTTTGGGTGGTCAAAATTCAGATTTCTTTATTTTATTTTAGGATTTTATTGATTATATTCAAGTATGTTTTAAAAGTATGTTATGATATATTACTTACTGATATTGTCAAAAATGTGAATGATAAATAACAGCAATTATGCAATTATCTACTCTCACCAACTCATTAGACAACTTTCTGCAACAACCTAATATTGAAGGTTCTCCTGCTTGGGAGTTTATCCAGGGAAAAGCCCAGCAAAAACCTATGCCTACACTGTTTAATTCTCGCCTTCAACGTAACCTTGTTAATGTCATCAATAGCCAAACTACAATTTACGAAGCTATTCAAGAATTGCGGTGTATTGTACCGCCCATGTCTCCTGTACCTGATATTTCAGTTGTTAAGAGTGAACGTTTTACTGATGAAGATGGACCCCTACAAGGTTCACCAGACTGGTTAATTGAAATTCGATCTCCTGATCAAAGTACATTAGATATACAACAGAAAATCTTGAATTGCTTGAGTAATGGAACACAACTTGCTTGGTTAATTGATATTCAGAGAAAGCAAATTTGGGTGTGGGCAAATCAAGAATTACCACTTATTTATGCTGATAATGATATACTCCCTAGCCTGGATAATATTTTAGAATTGACTGTTGCAAATGTGATGGCAATGACTCAGCAAAGATGATATACTGATATGTTAAAATAATTAATATGTTTATGAGGAAGTTGTTATGACTCAAGTAAATGCCTCTCAAGTTCAAGAACATTTAACTGATTTCCTAGATAGTCTGACTCAGGGAGAAAAATCAATTGTTATTGAGCAAGCAGGAAAAGCAATAGCTACTCTCATTAGTTATGAAGAATGGAAACGCTTAAAACAAATAGAAAGTTATTTAATTTCCCAGGAAGATGAAGAATCTTTTAGTCCTGAAGAAGTGATCACAGCATATAATCAACTTTATGGAACAGAATTTACTGTAGAGAATATTGTCAATGACTGAAGCTAAACAGTATAAACTAAATATTAAGAAATCAGCCCGTAAAGAACTGTTAAAACTACAACCTAAGTTTTTTAAGCAGGTAATGTCAAAAATTCTTTCTCTCATAGATAACCCTAAACCTCAAGATTATAAAGCATTACAAGGCTATCCTGACCTTTATAGAGTAGATCAGGGAGAGTTTCGTATTCTCTATAAAATTCAAGAGGAGGAGATTCAAATTTTTCGAGTTGGTAAGCGAAATGATGATGAAGTTTATGAAAATTTGTAATCGCTCAATAGCTAAATTGCTGAGATGTAAAGTATTGCTAACAACAATCATAACCAGCCTTTTGCTTGTAGATGTTGGATATCTTCCTGTAATTCAGCTACATCATAATGAACACATATTCCGCGTTCAGCAAGTAATTTTTGCAGCTTAATTTGATTCATTCCTATGATTTCACTAGCTTTACCCAAGCTGATTTTTTCTTGCTGAAATAACATAATTACAATTTCCAGCAAGAGTTGATTTTCTGACAAACCACTTGCTTTGATAACTTCATCTGAAATTACTAAACTCATAATTGTTGCTGTTAAAAGTTTCTTTGATTTTCACAATTAATTATATTCTAATCTATTTCTACCTGCTTTACAACCTCCAAAGGTAAATCTAGCACTTCTGCAATTTGTTCATCACTTAAACCAAAATACCTTAATTTATCAATCTTTTCTAACTGAATTTTATTCTTTTTGCGATGTTTGAATTGAGGATAAATAGAATTATTTTTATCTGATTTATTTTGAGGATTTTTACAGCTAATTTTTATACTACCTTTTCCAAAAATATTACTATTATTATCACCGATATTATCACCGAAAGAAATATTTATATTTCCCTGTCGTTCGAGAACAGATTTCAGATTTCGTTTATCAACAGGTTCATCAAAAATATCAGATAACAATTGTAGAAGTTCGTAACCTACATCCTTTGCATGACCGGCGCTACAACCGCAATTTTCAGCAATATCAGCATACTTTTGATGATTGAGTGAACCTTCAATTACTGCGCGTTGTATGTCGTTCAGATGCTCACCTGTATTGAGATAAACAGCGTTATCCACAAATTGTAGTAGTTCGTGAATCTGCATATTGAGAAATGTAAAGATACATAGCTAATGTTAGCAGACTTTATCCGTATTTATCAGTCTTTTTCCGCCCAGTTTTGTAAATTTTTTTATAATCCGCTTTTTTCCGCTTTTCAGGGTTGGGTATGTGGTGTAGGGTAGTTAAGAAGAGATGGGAGTTTGAAGTTGGAAAACCCTATTAAAGAGAGGATATCAATATGATCAATCAGATAATCGCAGCATTTGCATTTTTCTTAAGTCTATGGTTAGCTTCATTCCTACTTGGTTTCATTGTTGAATTTATTTCAGCTATATTTGGATTTTAATAACTACACAAAAAATAGTAATGATCAGAAAATTTCTACTTTTTAGTATTGTGATTCTAGTAATATCCTCATTGCTATTCTTAGATAATTTAGAATCAAGAGCAGAATCTATAATTTACAAAGATAAACTGGAGCTTCAAAATTCACAAACTCAATCAAGAGTTAGTGACAGTAACAATCATACAAATCCACGTAGTAAAATCAACAGTGGACTTCAGAATAATAATTTTCCTGACACTAAACAGTCCATTAAACAGTATGATACCCTGATAGTTGGAGATGGTTTTATTAAAGGTAAATTCGTAGGTCATGTGGTAGGAACAAAGATCAGGAAATATGCGTGCGATCAATTCGATTTAGAATGTAATACGAGGAGTTATATAGAAAATGAATAAATATAATATTACAGCTTACATTATTAACGCCTTAATACTTTTTTTAATTTCCTTTGCTTCAACTATTTTTTCAAGAAAGTACAATTTGACCTCATTAATGGCAGAAGCTTTTAAACCGAAAACAGAGTTAGAAGTTGATGAGGAAATACAACAAGAATCTCCTTTAGATTCAAAATTGAAACAAGAAAATATTACACAAGAAAAAGAATTAGACATTAGTGATTCTACAATAGAAAAAGAATCTCTACCTGAGTCAGTATTTGCGAAAGAAACTCCATTACATCAGGAAAATTCAGTCATTGATGAAGAAAATAACACTAAATCTATCAAGGAATTAATTAATGATAGATATTTTTGGGGCGAAGTCATTCGTCTTTTTATAGTTATTTTAACTGGATTTACAATAATTAGGTATGTTCAATGGTAATAATGAATTTACAGTACGGTAATTATTGTATCCTAGCAAATCTAATCTGAGTTTCAGTAACTACCATAAAATTATCTGCTAACTGTTCAATGTACTGTTCAAATACCTGTTGTAAAATATAGATTTTATTTGCAGAACGTTCATTTTCCAAACGCAGAAGAATTACACCCCGATGAGGGTATTGATCTCGATAAACTTTATCGCCAAAATCTTTATCGCTAGTAATCAAAATCCAGTTTTCATCAAAAGCCTTTTGAATAATTGTATCATCGTCTATTCCTCTAGCTTGTTCATAAATTGAGAAAACTTCATGACCTTGTTCCCGTAACCAACGAGCGACAGCTACACCTGTATTTTCATCTACTAAAAATCGCATCTAGACAATCTCCGCAGTCAAAGGCATAAAACTGGTACTTTCTAAGGAGCGAGATGCAAATAATAAACAAGCTCGAATATCAGATTCTACTAAACCTTCATATTCTTCTATAATTTCTGCGACTGTTGCGCCGTGTGCCAGAAGATTAAGTATATATTCAACAGTTAATCGTGTACCTTTAATAGTAGGTTTTCCCACCATTACTTTTGGATTTATGGAAATACGGTTGAGCAGTTCTTGTTCTATCATATCTTTTCAATTTGTGAAACAATCAACAATGATATTATAATATCAGATTTTCTCGAAAATTTAAAAAGTGCTGATTTAGTTGGTATTTCCTTAAATCCTCAAACCCTGGGATTACGTCTTGACTTTACCATCGGATCTGAAGCTGATGACCTTATCACACAACTTACAAAATAGTGATATAATCGGCTTACATAATTGTCTAAATCATAGATATGTCCCTTAACGTAATCAAAGAACATATAGAAATTACTCCCGGTATTTGTGGAGGAAAACCCCGGATAGCTGGACATCGGATTAGAGTTCAAGATATTGTGATTTGGCATGAACAAATGGGAATGTCACCTGATGAAATTCTCTACCACTATCCTAGTATCACTTTATCCGATGTCTATGCAGCGTTAGCATACTATCATGATCATCGAGAGGAAATTAGGCAACAAATATCAGAATCAGAAGCTTCAATTCAAGAAATTCAAGCACAGACTCCTTCGATTTTGCAACAAAAACTGAAACAGCGCAATGACAGAAAAAATTAAGTTCCATTTAGATGAAAGTGTTAGTAATGCCATTGCGTTAGGTTTACGTCGTCGAGGAATTAATGTGACTACAACTTCAGAAACAGGATTAATTGGTGTGTCAGATAGAGAACAAATTGCATTTGCTTTATCTGAAAACCGGATCTTGGTAACTCATGATGATGATTTTGTCATTCTTCATTGTAGCGGTATAACTCATGCAGGAATTACGTATTGTGATCAGAAACGCCGTTCAATTGGTGAAATTTTAAATACTTTAATTCTGATTTGGGAAACACTTGAACCAGAAGACATGAAAAATCAACTTGAATTCTTGTGAAAACTAACTCGCTTTTGATTCCAATTCTTCAATTTCAGAGATGTCTAATATATTAATAGGTGGATGGTTGGGAAATTCAACAACAAGACGCAACTCACCACCCATCTCAGTAATATACTTTCGCAAAACTGCAAGCATTAAATCAGTACGATTTTCCATTTGAGAAACAGTTACCTCTGACATTTGTGTCTGAGTGAGTTTAAAAGCTAATCTCAATTGTTGTCGTGCCATTTCTTCAGCAATTAACAACTTAGATTCTTCTTCAATCTTTTGTCGTCTTTCTGGTGATAACTGTTCTAATTTTTCCTTTAAACTTTTACCCATATTTGCTTTTTTTCTCTCTTATTCTGATTGTTTTTTCAGTTGAACTAAATGTGCATCAAATCTAGCATCAGCAGTTTTGATCAGTTGCTTGTAAAAACGACTTTCACTTCCACCTGATTTATCACCTACAACTAATAATATAGCATTGCGTCTGGGGTTGAATGCAAAAGCCACACGCCAAACCCCAATAGATCCCCGACTTCTAACATCCATTGATAATTTATTTCCAATCTAAAAAAAGAAGTCGGGGATCTGATTATTAGAAATATAAACTCTACCCTGCGGGATCTCCTGACGGAGATTGTACGAAACTTAACTCAATGTGTAATTACAATAGCAATTTTCCCCACAGTTCTTTCCCCTTCACTATAACTGTGAGCTTCTGCTAATTTTTGTAACGGATATATGCAATCAATCACCGTTCTGAGTTTATCCGCTTCTATCAAATCTTTCAAAAAAATCAAATCTTGAGTATTGGGATTTTCTAAGACAATTTTTGCTTTTTTACCAGGAATAAAGGCTGTTAAAACACTCTGTAAAATTACTTCAGGAATAGGCAAAGTTGAAATATAAATTCCATTACTTGTTAACACATTTCTACAATCAGAAAATGTTTTTTTTAGCAACAACATCAAAAATAATATCGTACTGCACATTACCATTAGTAAAATCCGCTTGGGTATAGTCAATTACTAAATCTGCATTTAAAGACCTCACAAAATCCAAATTTCTCGTACTGCAAACACCAGTTACCTCAGCCCCCAAGACCTTCGCAATTTGTACCGCAAAAATGCCTACACCGCCAGATGCACCATTAACTAATACCTTTTGACCTGATTTAATATTTCCCAAATTTCGCAATGCCTGGAGAGCCGTTAAAGCTGCTAAAGGTACAGTGGCTGCTTGCTGATAATTCATATTTGCAGGTTTAATTGCTGCCAACTTTTCTGGTATGGCGGCAAATTCAGCATAAGCACCCCCAGGAAAACTGGTACTACCATAAATTGCATCTCCTACCTGAAAGCGCGTCACCTGTGAACCCACTTCCACAACTTCCCCAGCGACATCAAAACCGAGAATTAAAGGAAATTTGTTTCCAGTTAATATGCTTAACATCCCTTTGCGGGTTTTCCAGTCAATAGGGTTAACACTACTAGCGTGAACCTTGACAAGTAACTGATCTGGTTTAATGTTCGGTTTTTCCACCTCTTCATATTTGAGGACATCAACAGCACCATAACCACGAATAACCATAGCTTTCATTACATTTTCTCTCCATAAATATGTTTATGATAGCTACAGTTTGGTGATCGCCAAAAGTCCAGAGTTATAAATAGTCATAAATTTACAAACTTAATTTTTTAATGTCTAACTTGAGATTATTTCTCACTCTTTCAAGCCTATTCCTAATTGTCTATTCCCTATTTCTGAAGAAAATCTCTCAGGTTACTTGCAAATTATCCTCATTAAGAGTTATAGTTTGAGTAGCGGTGAGATAATCCACAAGTAGCCAGTTTATCAAAAAAGTGAAAAAAATATTAACTGGATTTTTGACAAGAAAAAAATGCTATGTTAGATACAGAACCCCGTTGACTAATTATTGATAAGAGTTCGGTTCATCCCACCCTACTAACAGATTAAAAATTTAGTGAAAATTAAAACTTTTAGTAGTATGGGTTGCCTCAATGAGTACATGATAAATGTAAAGTTAAAATTTCCCAAAAATCGCTCAAACATTTATATTAACTGCATTTCAACTGAGTACAGAGAAATCCTAAACCCCGCTTCATAAATACTCACACCCTGATATAAAAACACTTGCACCCCCACCCGAAAAAAATTTATTTAATCTTTGCAATCTGCATAGATACTGGGGTTGAGAAATTTGAGTACAAAGGTAATATATCCAATAAATTCTATCCTCAAAAGAGAAAAAACCCATTTAAAAAGTGCTGCTATAAATCATTTATCGCCAATTACTTAACGCTCCTTAACAAAAAAGAAGTGAAAAGTAAGTGGAGGGATGAGATAGCACCATGCCTGAAGTGAATGGAAGTCGCGGCTGTACAACCCAGGTCTAACCAAGACCCAAAGTTAAGACACACCAGCCAAAGCGATCATCCGCCCACCCTGATCTCAATTATGAAATTAAGAGTTGAGATTTTGGAAGAAAATTCACCAAAATTTTCAATAGCGGGCAGAACAACCAACAGACGCGGCTTTCAGTTCATAGGCATTGGAAGTAGCAACGGCATCTCCCACAGTGGCCATTTAGTCCACCGACCCTTGCGAAATTCAATGACAAACCCGGCTACAGGACTCCTCACCTCCTCCGAACAGGAAGCTAATCTAAAAGCCAAATCAGGCGGTTGTGGCTGCGACAGCACCACAGCACCAGAAATGGATGAAAAACTCAAAGCGCGTATCGCCAACCATCCCTGTTATAGCGAAGAAGCCCACCACCATTATGCACGGATGCACGTTGCCGTCGCTCCTGCTTGCAACATACAATGTAACTATTGTAACCGCAAGTATGACTGTGCAAACGAAAGTCGTCCGGGAGTGGTCAGCGAACTACTGACACCAGAAGAAGCTGCACATAAAGTATTAGTGGTAGCAAGTAAAATTCCTCAAATGACAGTTTTGGGAATTGCTGGCCCTGGCGATCCTTTAGCAAATCCAGAAAAAACATTTCGTACCTTTGAGTTGATCGCAGATAAAGCACCAGATATTAAGCTTTGTTTATCAACCAATGGTTTGATGCTACCAGAATATATTGATCGCATCAAACAATTAAATATAGATCACGTTACTATTACCCTGAACACCATTGATCCAGAAATAGGCGCTCAAATTTATTCTTGGGTTCACTATAAACGGAAACGTTATAAAGGTGTGGAAGGTGCAAGAATCTTATTAGAAAAGCAAATGGAAGGCTTACAAGCTCTCCAAGAAGCTGATATTTTGTGTAAAGTTAATTCTGTGATGATTCCCGGAATTAATGATCAACATTTAGTGGAAGTTAACAAAGCAATTAGAGAAAAAGGTGCATTCCTGCATAATATCATGCCGTTAATTTCTGCACCGGAACATGGTACACATTTTGGTTTAACTGGTCAACGTGGACCAAGCAATAAAGAACTAAAAGAAGTACAGGATCAATGTTCTGGAAACATGAAAATGATGCGTCACTGTCGCCAGTGTCGTGCCGATGCGGTAGGATTATTAGGAGAAGACCGCAGTCAGGAATTTACTAAAGATAAATTCTTGGAAATGTCCCCAGAATATGATCTAGAAAAACGTCAAGAAGTACATGAAGGTATTGAGAAATTTAGAGCAGAAATCCAACTAGCAAAAGCAAAAGTACAGGCTGAAAAACAAGTAACCAACAAAAAAATTCTCGTTGCTGTGGCTACTAAAGGCGGTGGTTTAGTTAACCAACACTTTGGTCATGCGAAAGAATTTCAAATCTACGAAGTAGATGGAAAAGAAGTTCGTTATGCTGGACATCGTAGAATTGATCAATATTGTCAAGGTGGATACGGTGAAGAAGCTACTGCTGATAATATAATGAAAGCAATAGCAGATTGCCAAGCGGTTTTAGTTTCTAAAATTGGTAATTGTCCTAAAGAGAAATTAAATGCTGCCGGCATACAGACTGTAGAAGCTTACGATGTAATCGAAAAAGTTGCTTTAGAGTTTTACGAGCAGTATGTAAAGGCTCATTAGTAATGAATATTCATGCCAATTACGAATTACGAATTATGAATTACGAATTACGAATTACGAATTACGAATTGGCATCTCTGTTCACCCATTACTACAGCCCAAAACCCTTAAAGGAGAAATAATCATGGCTTACACAATTACTAGCCAGTGTATTTCCTGCAACCTTTGTGTGTCTGTATGTCCTAATGGTGCAATTCAAGAAATTGAAGGTAGACACGTTATAGACTCGGAACGTTGTACAAACTGTGCAGATAGTATTTACACAGTTCCTCAATGTAAAGCAGTTTGTCCTACTGCTAATGGCTGTGTAGAAAAATTAAGTGACTACTGGGATATTTGGTTTGCTACATACAACCGAGTGATGGCAAAGTTAACCAATAAACAAGATTATTGGGAACGGTGGTACAACATTTATTCCCAGAAGTTATCTGAACAATTGAAAAAAAATCAAGCAATGATTTAGGTAATGGGTAATTGGTAATGGGTAATTGGTAATTGGTAATTGGTAATATTATTACTTCTTTCCTGTTCCCTGTTCCCTGTTCCCTATTCCCTATTCACAATAAACAATAAAACATAACTAAGAACTTATGAGTGAAATGTTAAAGAATTGCATCTATCTCGATAATAATGCAACTACAAAAGTAGATCCTCAAGTTTTGGAAGCTATGCTACCTTACTTGACTGACTACTATGCTAATCCTTCTAGTATGCACACTTTTGGTGGACAACTTGCTAAAAATGTGAAGATTGCTAGAGAAAATGTTGCAGCTTTATTAGGTGCAGAAGATTCTTCCGAAATTGTCTTTACAAGTTGTGGAACTGAAGGTGATAATGCAGCTATTAGGGCGGCGTTATTAGCTCAACCAGAAAAACGCCACATCATCACTTCCCAGGTAGAACATCCGGCTGTTTTAAATGTTTGTAAACAGTTGGAAAGTCAAGGTTATCAAGTTACTTATTTGTCTGTTAATAATAAGGGACAAATAGACTTGAATGAGTTAGAGGCTTCTCTTACTGGCAACACTGCTTTAGTAACAGTAATGTATGCCAATAATGAAACCGGCACAATTTTTCCAATTGAAGAAATTGGTGCTAGAGTAAAAGAGTATGGAGCTATCTTTCACGTTGACGCAGTACAAGCGGTAGGTAAAGTACCCTTGAATATGAAGACCAGCACAATTGATATGTTAACCATATCTGGTCATAAAATTCACGCTCCCAAGGGTATTGGTGCTTTGTATGTGAAACGTGGTGTGAGATTCCGTCCTTTCTTAATTGGTGGACATCAAGAAAGAGGACGCAGAGCAGGTACTGAAAATGTTCCCGGAATTATCGCTTTGGGTAAGGCTGCGGAACTGGAAATGTTACATTTAGAAGAGGCGACAAAGAGAGAAAGAAAATTACGCGATCGCCTTGAACAAAGTTTACTAGCTAAGATTCCTAATTGTGAAGTAAATGGTGATGTAAATAATAGATTGCCTAACACTTCTAACATCGGTTTCAAATATATTGAAGGTGAAGCAATTCTGTTACTTTTGAATAAGCACGGTATTTGTGCTTCCTCTGGTTCTGCTTGTACTTCGGGTTCTCTTGAACCATCTCACGTTTTACGAGCAATGGGTTTACCCTACACTACTTTACATGGTTCAATTCGCTTCAGTCTTTGTCGCTACACCACTGAAGAAGAAGTTGATCAAGTAATTGCAGTAATGCCAGAAATTGTTGAAAAACTGCGTGCATTATCTCCCTTCAAAAATGATGATGCAGGTTGGTTACAACAGCAAGAGCAAACTTTAGTAAATCGGTAAATAGGGAATAGGGAATAGGGAATAGGGAATAGGGAATAGGGAACAGAAATAAAGAATATTTATCTTTATTCTCTCTCCTGACTCCTGACTCCTGACTCCTGACTCCTGACTCCTGACTCCTGAACTCCTGAACTACTTTTTCTTAAAAGCAACTATGTGGGACTACACTGATAAGGTATTAGAATTATTTTACGAACCCAAAAATCAAGGGGCAATTGAAGATACAAAAGAACCTGGTGTAAAGGTTTCTGTGGGTGATGTAGGAAGTATCGCTTGTGGTGATGCTTTAAGATTACATTTGAAAATTGAAGAAGCAACCGATAAAATTCTTGATGCTCGTTTTCAAACTTTTGGTTGCACCAGTGCGATCGCCTCTTCTAGTGCTTTAACTGAAATGGTTAAAGGTCTAACTTTAGATGCAGCTTTGCAGGTGACAAATAAGGAAATTGCTGATTATTTAGGCGGTTTACCTGAAGCAAAAATGCACTGTTCTGTAATGGGACAGGAAGCTTTAGAAGCTGCCATTTATAACTATCGTGGCATTCCTTTAGAAGCCCATGAGGACGATGATGAAGGTGTCCTAATCTGTAGCTGTTTCGGAATCACAGATGCTAAGATAAAGAAAGCAGTAAGACAGAATAACCTCTTCAGTGCAGAACAGGTAACAAATTATGTAAAAGCTGGTGGCGGATGCGGTTCTTGTTTAGCGAAGATTGATGATATAATAAAGGAAGTTAAGCAAGAGTACGAGAAAGAAATCGCAAGTACAAATAGCGCAACAGCTAACAAAGAAATTTCAAGTTTAGGTAATAATTTAGGGCAACAAAAACCATTAACTAATGTACAAAGAATTGCCCTAATTCAAAAAGTATTAGATGAAGAAGTCCGACCCGTTTTAATCGCTGATGGGGGAGATGTTGAACTCTACGATATTGAAGGCGATAAAGTAAAAGTAATTCTTAAAGGTGCTTGTGGTTCATGTCCAAGTAGCACTGCAACTTTAAAGATTGCGATTGAATCAAGATTACGCGATCGCATTAGTAAAGACATCATTGTTGAAGAAGTTTAGACAATAGAAAGAGGGAACAGGGAATAGGGAACAGGGAACAGAAAAAAGGCAATATTAATCTGATTTTTATTCTCCCTCCTGACTCCTGACTCCTGACTCCTTCTCAAAAAATTCCTTACAACTCCATAAACACTATGAAAGCAACACTCAATTTATGTTTGGTAGAGCGATCGCCTCCATAAACTGCGACGTTCTATTACACGCTCACTGCCGTAGATACAAGGCGTGAGAAACCAACAAACAAAAGACCAGTAAACCACTAATACTAGGAACTAGGAACAATGAGCGACGAAAAAATTAGACAGATAGCATTCTACGGCAAGGGCGGTATCGGTAAATCTACCACCTCTCAAAACACCCTCGCAGCTATGGCTGAAATGGGTCAACGCATTCTCATCGTAGGTTGTGACCCCAAAGCTGACTCTACCCGTTTGATGCTTCACTCTAAGGCTCAAACTACAGTATTACACTTGGCTGCTGAAAAGGGTGCTGTAGAAGACCTAGAACTCCATGAAGTAATGTTGACCGGTTTCCGTGGTGTTAAGTGCGTTGAATCTGGTGGTCCAGAACCCGGTGTAGGTTGTGCAGGTCGTGGTATTATCACCGCTATTAACTTCTTGGAAGAAAACGGTGCTTACACAGACTTAGATTTCGTATCCTACGACGTATTAGGTGACGTTGTATGTGGTGGTTTCGCTATGCCTATCCGTGAAGGTTAAGGGGGGTTGTTTAGGGTTTTTGTTGGTGCAATTGTTTGAGGAATTTTGTTTTTTTGTTCCCTATTTTTGCCCTGGGATTTTTTGGGAAAATGGGGTTTTTGTTTGGGTTTTATGTCTTGGTTTTACCCTATTTTTTACCTTGTGTCAAGGGGGATACATGATTTTTGATAAATGGGTTACTGATTTTTTGAAACAGTTCTAACAGTTGAATGCAAATACCTATCATAATTTCAGCTAATAGCTACCACAACATTGATGGGTATTTAAGCAGATATGATATCACTCTACTTTTTTGGGAATGTCCTATAAGTTAAGTCCCAATTTCCATTTGACATTGTGATAAAGTCTTCTCGACAGTTGCGATTGGAAAACTGACGCAAAATTTCACCACTGATATATTGAGTATTCATCAAAAATTTACCAAGATCCAAGCGTGAAAATTTTTGAGCTTCATACCGACTTTTAACATAGTCTGGTAATTGCTGAACTACGAATAGTAGAGTTTCTCTATTGAGATTAGGTAAATAATCAGCAGTTTTATTCACCAAATTTTTAAGATTATGCCCGTAGTCCTCCTTTTTATTTTTATCTTTTTCATTTTTAGGTTTTTTATTTGCCAAAGTTTCTTCATCAACACCTTTAGCCATTAGAGAACCTTTCAAAAGTAACTCAGTTGAAAGACAACAGTTTTGAATTACGGCGTATTTATTGAATGAGCCTAGAAGTATTGCCGCTGCTGCTTCAAGGTGCTGTTTTGCTAGATACCACCATTCCACTGTTTTATTTGGCAGGTTTCCCATTTTTTCAACATCATCGAGTCCATACGCAAAATCCATCAGATCGATAACCTGGTCGAAGAATTTTAAGCCAGTCTGTTGATCATTAAACAGCCATTGTTTTTGTATATCAGGTACGTCTATTAGAAAATCTACTGGATTAATTGCTGGTGAGCCATAAATAAGTGGTATACGTAGAGGAAAAAAGACATCTCGAAATATGAATGCTCCGATATGTATAGGTGGCATTACCAAATCTGTTAAACGATATAGTTCTTTGTATATCTGATTTACGGCATTGAATAGCGGATCATGCTCAAGTATAACACTGCTACCAGGATTCAACCGCTGTGCAATTATTAAGTAAGTGGCTTGTGGACGTTGAAATGGTTCTATCCCTTTTTGAATAAGCTCGTCATCTACTTCGATTACAAGTTTCATCAAATCAATTTCTTCTGTCACTTCTGCACTCCGAGCAAAAATTTACACTACACAGTATAATTGTATATGATGTTGCAAGCAAGTGTTTTCTTACAGTTGCTTCGGGAAATTTGATTGCATGGGTGGTTTTTTGTCTATCCTATTTGTCAAATTAAACTTTTCACTAAAGTAAACATGAGGATCTTCTATTATGTCACTTTTAAAGCTACTACAAACATTCATTTCTGGTACTCATAATCCTGAATTGGATGCGGCACGAATAAAGCATGATAGCTTGCCTAAAACTGAATATGGTAAGGGTGAGAGACTTTCAAAAGATGAATTAGATAAGGATAAACAGATAACTTTCCAGAGAGGTTATGAGTTGGGGCAGATTTTGAGTGCAGCTATAAAAGAACACTACTCTCCTCCAGAACAACAGCGAGTTATTGATAGTCTGATGAGAGCGATGATATACCTTGGTAATAAAGCCAGGATATTTCCTGATATGGATTATGAGAATATCTGGTACACAGATTACTACGACCTAATTGAATTAGCCAAAGATATGGGTTTAGGGGATGATACTTTACCTCACTGGCCTGAAGAGTCAAATCGCTTCAATCGCTATCTAGAGCTAACCACCTCTGATCTGGTTCAAATATTTCTTGGTTTTTTTGAGGAGGCTTTGCTTGATGAGTATAAATTTGGGGCAGATTTGGATAGGTGGGTGAAGTATTTATTAAGGGAAACTTTGAAGTCTAGACAGAGGTTAGCCCGTGAACGACAAAAGCACGATGAAGCTTTCCGTTTTTCTCCTCAAATTTTAAAGACAACTGAGCAGAATAAAAGCGATAACAGTCATATATTTGAACGTTAAAAGGTTTTCTGGTATGTGGGTTATGGGTGCGATCACATTTCCGATGTTGTGGTTTTAGTGCGATCGCTTTTCTGGTGTGTGGGTTGTGATGTGCGATCGCTTTTCTGATGTTGTGGTGTAGGTGCGATCGCAGCACTATTCACCAACTAATTTAAGTGCTGACTCTAACACTTGTGTACTAACTCTAAAACCAACCTCTGGAAGTTGTTCAAAAATTGGCCTAGCAGCTTTTAGCTTACCCTCTTGTTTAGCAAGTAAAATAACACCTAAAGTTCCCCGTACAGGAATTTCTAAAGCAACTGCGGCTATTTTGGCAGCACGATCATCTATAATTGCTTCATATCCAGGATTTTTATATACGCAGCTAAGAACATGACTTTCACCTAAACCAAGATCCCATGCAGCAATTGATATATCAATCTGATCCACGTCTCGAATATAGATAGATCCTTGATTATTTATCCAAATTTTTGCCGGATCATTATCAGGTGCAATACATATTTCTTGAACAACACCACTGGGAATAATCAATTCATTACAAAGTTCTTGCAGTAGATGGACTTGATTAATTTTAGTTAATACAATTAATGGTGAACTATTTACCACCCATTTTCTATTCACGCGCTAACTCCTCAGCTAATTCTTCAGGAGTAACCTGAAAAGGTGAAACATGATAACGGTGAAGTGCTTCTAAAAATTGATGACGACTAACACCAGCAATTTCAGACGCTTTAGATTGGGAAATCATACCAACTTCATACCATTTTACAGCAGCAGCTAAACGCATTTCTTGAACAAAATTTTCTGGGTTACTGCGAAGGGCAGAAAAAACATCATTGGGAAGTTCAACATTGATGTTTATAGTCATAGCGTTAAATTTATTGAACATTTTTATGATGTTAACATAAACTCAGTCAATTTGATTTAAAATAGCAATATTGTTTCAAATTTTGATAAACTCAAAGTTCAATGTAAGTGATTTAATGTTATAATTGCTAAAAAGTATCTATTTCTGAGCATTATTAATTAAAACATCAGTAAGGAGAAAAAGATGCAAATTGTAGTTAAACCCGATCAAGGAAAATACATTCTTGAAAAACTACAAGAAGGTAAGTATAAAAATGTTGATGAGTTATTATCTGTAGCTTTTAAACTTTTAGAACAACATGATGAAAAAGAAAAGCAACTTAGTGAATTAAGACGAAAAATTGCTGAAGGAACAAAACAACTTCGGCAAGGTGAAGTAATTGAAGGTGAATTAGTTTTTCAACAATTACGAGAAAAGTTAAATTCTGTGGAGTTAATATAATGCAGAACTCAATATCTAATCACTTCACTATTGAAATTGAACAAGAAGAAGATGGACGTTGGATAGCAGAAATTTTAGAAATACCTGGTGTTTTAGCTTATGGTTCAACTCAACAACAAGCAATATCTAACGTGCAAGCTTTAGCTTTGCGAGTAATTGCTGATAAACTGGAACATGGGGAAATGAACTTAGGATTAACAAGTCTCACCTTTATTGCTGCGTAGAGGGCGGGAATATGAGTCAATTTGCATCTCTCATTGAAGTTATAGGTGTTTTAATTGAAAACTATGAAAATCAACATATTCCTGAATTGTAATTAATTATTTATTAATTAATTAACTAACTATCCTCCATTTTGTACCATCCAAACCAACATCCCTAAAATTTCATCTACAGGAGGTAAAGGATAATCAGCTAAATCAATAGTCACAATATCACCCTCTAACTTTAAAAATCGCCATTGTGTACCGCTACTAATTGCACCATAAACAACACTAAGAGGATTATGTTTAGCAATATTAAATCTCTGTGCGGCTACCATCTCTGCAATACACTGTCCAAACCCAGTTCTTAAATCTGCTTTTTTTGCTTCAACAATTACAATTACAGGTGCTTCAATTTCTAAAACTTCAGAAGAACGACTTAACAAAAAATCACATATTCCATTTAGCCCCACTGATTCATCAACAGTAAAATCTTCACCAGAAAATAAACTAATTTGCCGATTTAAAATTCTTCTTACTTCTAACAAAACCGGATAAATAATCCCTTCAGAACGTGCTTTTTCACTAGCAGAAGCAGCAAGAGGTAAACTTTCTGCTAAATATGCTGTTAAAGTCGTAGATGGTTCAATTTTGGCAACTTCAGGAATAAAACGTCCACCTTCCTGAGTTTTTAAACCAAAAGCTTCTTTAACCTTACTTATAGATGTAAATTGACTATAAGACATAAATCTATAAAATTTGATTCTTTAAAATTGTTATTTTATATAATTATACAATATTTTAAAAAAAATTAATGGCTTTCCTAAGATATAAGATATGGTATAAAATACTATGAAAACAAAATTACTATTACCACATTTATCTATCATGACTGAAAATCGCTCCACCGTTCAAAATCTAGCTCAACAATACATCGAAGCAGATCAACCGACAGCATGGTTTGAAGTGCTTTACTCCCAAGCTAATAACGATGAAAAACTGATTCCTTGGGCAGATATGAAACCTAATCATAACCTAGTACAATGGTTAGATGATCATAAAATTCAAACTCCAGGAAAAACAGCATTAGTCATTGGTTGTGGTTTGGGAGATGACGCAGAAGAATTATCAAAACGTGGTTTTAATGTCACAGCTTTTGATATTTCTCCCTCAGCAATAGAATGGTGTAAACAGAGATTTCCTGATTCTTCAGTTAATTATCAAGTAGCTGATTTATTAAATCCTCCTAGTGAATGGAAGCAAAATTTTGATTTTATTTTAGAATCCTATACTTTGCAATCATTACCCCCATCATTAAGTAACCAAGCTATTGATATAATAGCAAAATTTCTATCTGCTCAAGGAACATTATTAATTATTTGCAGAGGTAGAAACCCAGAAGATAAACTAGATAAAGTCCCTTATCCGCTCACTAAAAATGATGTTATGAAATTTGTAGATATAGGTTTATCATTAGTTGATTTTGAGGACTATTTTGATCACCTAGATTCACAACCAACTAGGAGATTTAGAATTACTTTCACAAAATAAGTTAACTAATTTTGCTTAGTTTTGTTGGGTTTCCTATTGTCAACCCAACCTACAAACTTATTAAACTTTTATTTACTATCTGTAATCTCAATCTTTCATTCTCAATTCTTAACCTCTCATTTTCCTGTTCTAACGTCATTACCATTTCTTGCAATTCTTCAACCTTAGATTTTTTCTTAATTGCTTCCTCAATTGCAACCTTGCGATTTTCTAAACTAAACCACTTTTGATAAATCGAAGTGTGCATATTCACAGAATGACCTAAATTATCAGCAGCAGCTTTAATCGGAATCCCCATTAAATGCGCTCGAATTGCCCAAGCATGACGTAAATCATAAGGTTGAAAATTCACACCCACAAATCTAAACCATCTATCTGTACCATGTCGCGCTGCATTAATTTCTTTACTGGTTATTTTATCTTGAATTTTCATTTTTAATAACTCAATTGCTTCTAAATCTGCCTTTAAATTAAACTCTTCCACCCAACGGGGATATAATGGTAAAGCGTCCCTTCCTCCAGTTTTACATTCTTCATTAACTCGCCATGTATTCATGGTATTTTCTGATGATAACCACCAATCTAAATCCGGTTTTACAAATATTTCAATCGGTCTTAAACCATAGGTAGCTAACATTCCATAAACCCATCTCCACAATTTCCAATTATTTCTATCATCTCTAGTTATCAACTTACTCGGACGGTTAATGGCGTAATTTTCAAACTTAAAATATTCTTTTTCGATTTCTGTATCAGTGGGTATATCCCGTTTACGTTTTGCAGTAGTTTTAATTTTTAAATTACTTAATTCAGGAACTTCTAAACCAGAACATTTACACAAAACCCGAATTACTTTAATTAACTCATTTTTTACACTATCGGAAGATTGGCAATTTTGCACAGCTTCAATAAAATTAGCATTGATTGCTAATTTATCCTTGGGTAAATGTTTTTGGGCAATATAAAAATAACTACTAAAAGTATTTTCACTTTTTAAAGTACGTTTCCGAGTTTGAAAATAATTTTTCTCAAAATCTGCAACTAAATCACCAATGGTTTTTAAACTAGCTTTAATCCGAGTTTTTCCTAAATATTTATCAGTCCATTGAAATTGTTTTCTAGCAATTAACTTTCCTAACTCATAAGATTCTTCTTCCGCAGTATTTAAACCATCAAAATTAAAAGGAATACCCAAGGAAATATCATATTGTTTTGTACCGCTACCGTTTTTATCAATATCTCCTGGTTTAATAGGTAAAGTGCATCTCAACTGTAAGGAATTTCCAGATTTGCGGATATAAACACCAACATTTGCCGCCTTTAATCTAACATTAATTGCTTTTAATTCTGTGGTTAATTTTGCTGTTAGATGATTTTCTTGTTCATTTACTGCTTGCATTCTACCTAAATATCCCCCATCGGTAATAGCTGTTTGGTGAAAATCGGCAAATGCTTCCTGTGTTCTGTCCATACCCTAGATTTACCCTAATAAAAAAACTGTTCACTCCAGACAATGATTACCGCAAACATAGTCTAAAATGAACATTTTACAGCTATTTTTCTGAGATAAATAATCTTACCCGTGAAGGTAAAGCACAAGAAATCTACATCGTTACCTCTGGTGAAATGATGGCGATGTACGCTGCAAACAACATCGCTCGTGGTATTTTAAAATATGCACACTCCGGTGGTGTACGTTTAGGTGGTTTAATCTGTAACAGCCGTAAAACTGACCGGGAACACGAACTCATCGAAACCTTGGCTAAACGTTTGAACACCCAAATGATTCACTTCGTACCTCGTGACAACATCGTTCAACACGCAGAATTGCGTCGTATGACCGTTAACGAGTACGCACCTGAAAGCAACCAAGCTAACGAATACCGTGCATTAGCTAAGAAGATCATCGAAAACAAGAACCTCACCATTCCTACCCCAATAGAAATGGATGAATTAGAAGCTCTGTTGATCGAATACGGTATTCTTGACGATGACTCTAAGCACGCTGAAATTATTGGTAAGCCCGCTTCTGCAAGTAAGTAATATTCAGTAATCAAGGAATAGGAAAAAGGAACTCTCTACATCACTTCCTTTTTACCTTTCTTTCCTGAACAAGCTTGGGGATTAACCTCCCCATCTCTACCTAAACAATATCTATAAAGAGCTAACAGAGGCTAAACATGACTCCTCCAGACAACAAGAACATTGTTGAAGAAAGAAAAGAACTAATTCAAGAAGTTCTTAAAGCTTATCCAGAAAAAGCTGCTAAGAAACGTGCAAAACATTTAAACGTACACGAAGAAGGTAAGTCTGATTGTGGTGTTAAATCTAACATCAAATCCTTACCTGGTGTAATGACCGCTCGTGGTTGTGCTTATGCAGGTTCTAAGGGTGTGGTTTGGGGTCCTATTAAGGACATGATTCACATCAGTCATGGTCCTGTAGGTTGCGGTTACTGGTCTTGGTCTGGTCGTCGTAACTACTACTTAGGTACTACAGGTGTTGATACCTTCGGTACTATGCACTTCACTTCTGACTTCCAAGAACGCGACATCGTGTTCGGTGGTGACAAGAAGTTATTGAAAATGATCCAAGAGATCGATGAGTTATTCCCCTTAAACCGTGGTGTTTCCGTTCAATCTGAATGTCCCATCGGTCTAATTGGTGATGACATCGAAGCTGTTTCTAAGAAAGCTGCTAAGGAAATTGGTAAACCTGTAATTCCTGTACGTTGCGAAGGTTTCCGTGGTGTGTCTCAGTCTTTGGGTCACCACATCGCTAACGACCAAATCCGTGACTGGGTATTCCCAAGAGCAGATCAAGCTAAGAAAGATGGTACTCTCAAGTTTGAATCTACTCCTTACGACGTAGCAATCATCGGTGACTATAACATCGGTGGTGACGCTTGGGCAAGCCGTATCTTATTAGAAGAAATTGGTTTGCGTGTTGTTGCTCAGTGGTCTGGTGACGGTACTATCAATGAGATGTTGTTGACTCCTAATGTGAAGATCAACCTCATCCACTGCTATCGTTCTATGAACTATATCAGCCGTCACATGGAAGAAGCTTATGGTATTCCCTGGATGGAATATAACTTCTTCGGACCTACCAAGATTGCTGAATCTTTAAGAGCGATCGCTGCTAGATTCGATTCTAAGATCCAAGAAAACGCTGAAAAAGTAATTGCTAAGTACCAACCCACAATGGATGCGATCACTGCTAAGTATCGCCCCCGTTTGGAAGGTAAGACAGTTGCAATGATGGTTGGTGGTTTACGTCCCCGTCACGTTGTACCCGCTTTCCAAGACTTAGGTATGAAGTTAGTAGGTACTGGTTATGAGTTCGCTCATAACGACGACTATAAACGTACTACTCACTACATCGAAAACGGTACTATCGTTTATGACGACGTAACCGCTTTTGAATTTGAAGAGTTCATCAAACACTTGAACCCTGACTTAGTTGCTTCTGGTGTGAAAGAGAAGTACGTATTCCAAAAGATGGGTCTTCCTTTCCGTCAAATGCACTCTTGGGATTACTCCGAACTTGATAATATTGGTTCAAAGATGCGATAATTTCAGGTTTTTTAATTGGCGATTTTTGAGATTTTAATTTTTAGCCTAAATTGATTTCATTATGTTCTATCATAACATTGTTTATAAATAACTGCAAGTATTAAACTTCTGATTTTATCAAGGTGTTAGGGAGTTGTAAGTTTTTGATTTTTGGTGATTTGGTTAATTTTGATAACTTTTTGTGGTTGGTTTTTCTTAGACTAAAATCCTGACAATAATCAATCACATCCTGTAAATCCTAAAATCCTGGACATCCTGATTCAGACAAATACTGTATAATACTAATTAACCAAAATTTCTATATTGGGAGTAAAAAAATATGCCCATCATGACAATTAAAGATGTGGAAAAACTCCAAACCGCTATCAATGAAGCTGGTTTAGATTATGATGTAGAATTAGAAAACGGAAATATTTCTATTATGGGTCCATCGGATATAGTTTCTAGTGAAATTGGTATTCTTTTTAGCCGACTATTAGCAAACTGGGTTTATCCCCGTCGTTTAGGAAGAGTTTTTGATTCTGCGGGTGGTTTTATTTTACCAGATAGCAATTTAACTGCTCCCGATGTTTCTTTTGTCCGTGCTGCAAGGTTGCGCCAAAGTCCCCGTTATTTTGGTGAACTTGTACCTGATTTAGTAGTAGAAATTAAATCTCAAAGTGATAGAATTAAAACCTTAGAAAAGAAAGTTATCAATTTTATTAATTTGGGTGCAGTGGTGGGAATTTTAATTGATCCTGATGAAGAAACTGTAACTGTTTATCTTTCTCAAGGTGAACCTGTTGTTTTTCAAAACAATGATATTTTAACTTTACCTGAACTTTTACCTGGTTGGGAATTACCTATTTCTGAATTATGGCCTCCTGTTTTTACTGAAGAAGAAATACAAGATGCAGGACAATAGAAGGATTCAGCTACAAGTAATCAGTTAATAAAAACAAGAATCAAGATTGATAACTATATTGTTTCTTATTCAAAAACTACACCTTCATAAAGTATGTCAATAGGAAATTCAAATTCAATACTAGAGAAAGTGATCATATCCCCTATTGTATAGGGATAGTAAAGCCACATTCTTCCTTCTCCACGACAATATCTTTCAACATATATTTTTTCAGAATCAATTAAAATATATTCTTGTAAACTAGGAATTGTTAAATAATATCTGAATTTTTCCTCTCTATCTCTATTACTTGTACTAGGAGAAAGCACTTCAACAATTAATTTAGGATATTGAATAAATTTCCGAGCTTTGATATCTTCAGGATGACAACTAACAATTAAGTCAGGGTAAAAATAAGGACTTTGAGGACTAACTTGAACTTTCACATCTGACACATTAACTCGACAACCTTGAGGATGGAGATGAGAATATAAAGGTCTGTAAAGATTGAGCGCAATATCATTATGGGGAATTGTACCACCTGTCATGGCAAAAACTTCACCGTTGATATATTCATAACGAATATCTTGGTTAAGTTCCCATACAAAATATTCCTCAATGGTCATTTTTTCTGGTTGTTGAGATATTGCTATCATATCAAACTCCAATTTTTTCAAGTTGGTTTTAATTATAGCAATAAAAAATAATAGATCCCCGAATTCTTTAATAACTTAGGGATCTTTATGTTTAATTACTCTCGATTCATTCTAATCAAATCTGTTAAAATACTATCCAAACTCCCATTAACTTGAATCTTCTCAATCTTCTCCGCAATACGTTCTAAAACCTCCAATTCTTTTAATCTTAACGCCACAGGATTATCTTCCATTACCTTAGCAGTATTTAACATACTCCTAGTAGCAGCAGTTTCTTCTCTGCGTCTGACAACATTTGCTTGAGCAGCTTTTTCTGCTTCTACAACTTTACTCAAAATCTCCTTAATTTCCCCAGGTAAAATTATATCTTTTACCCCCACAGAATCAACTTCAATTCCATATTCAGACGCTTTTTGTCTAATATATTCTGAGATGCTTCTATCAATCGCTCCCTTATCTTCTAATAGTGCATCTAATGTTCTTTCTCCCACAGCACCGCGCAGAGCAAATTGCAATTCTTTGTACAAGAAACCTGTAATATCTGATAATCCATTTTTTGCTTTTAAGGGATCTTGAATGCGGAAACCAGCAGTTAAATTTAACCGCAAGGGTACTTTATCTTTAGATAAAATTTCTTGTCCAGAAACTTCCATATTTTGTAATCTTAAATCAATAGTTTCTGTCTTAAATGATCTGCCAAATATCCACCAAGCATTTACCCCCGGTTGTAATTGGGTTTGAAATTCTTGATTAATATATAATAATCCAATGTGTTGAGATGGAACTTGACAAATATGTACACAACTACGAATCAAGTTTTTTACTTCTGTTGTTCCTTCCACCAATTCAGCAATTAATCGGGGTGATAATTTAGCATCTGTGCTAATATCAATTATTTCTACTTCTACACCTTGCAAAAATAATTTTCTGCTTGTAGGTGGTAAAATTGCAATCACTTTTTTACGATATCTGACAACTGCTACCTGAAAATCTAAAAGTTCCACATTTTCACAATAAGCAGCAACAAATTCAGGATGTTTTTCAATTAAAATATCCTCTAAGGGAAAATCAGGATTAGGTAAAATGCGGCTAATTGTACGTACAGAAACATCTCTATCTATTGCCCAAAAAGCATATTCACCTTTTTCTAAAGGTTTTACAAAATTGTTCTGTAAATACAACAAACCAATCTCATATTCAGAAATTTGAAATTTTTTAATTCCATATAAACTAATTCCCCGCAATTGTTGGACAAATATATCGGGTAATTGCAAGGTTTCATCTAAGTTTAAAAAATGAGATTCTACCTCGATAAAACCTCGCCAAAATGCCCGCAATTGATTAGATCCAATACTTAACCAAGTTTGTCCCCAATGTACTAACGCTGTTTGATTAAATCCGGTTCTAATAATTAATAAATGTTCTTGAATTTCATTAGCGTGGGATGAACGCAATAATAATTCTAAGTTGTCAATTTCCGCTTCTGGTTCATTGAGATTATATATTCTTACGTTCCAATAACGACCAAAATAAGTATATTCACCGGGTGATAATATTTTCTTAAAATCACTGCGGTGATATAAAATGCCAATTTCGTTAGGTTTGATGTAAAAATTTTTCCACATAATACTTTGAATCAGTAATTTTATGGGTTGATACCACGAAAGCAATAGGTTTTTTGCACTTTTCATGATCTAAGTGACTTGTAATATTGCATATTACAACTATAATAGAAAATTTTTTAAAACTCTGCAAGTGTATATTTTCACAGTGAATAGGTGGACAAAAGCTACTCAAAAACTGGATGAAGATAGTTATTTTCACTGAAATACTTGGTAGTAATTCGGATCAAGATAACTAGCAGATATAGCGTTCATTTTGCTACTATTTGAAGGATATACTCAAGTTAGAGAGAAAGGCAGTTATGCAGACTTATTAACTGTTGCTATTAAACTTCACTCTAGCGAGTTAGGAATAATAGCGAAAAATATACACCACAGAGTTAGTGATAATGCGGAGTCGAACCGCAGGATTTCTCCTTTACCATTTGCTACCTTAAAAGGGTAGTGTCCTTTAACCTGGACGAGGGCTGGTTGAAAGTGTAGGATTTGAACCTACAAGCAGGATGTGAACCTGCAATTTGATCTTGAGTCAAACGCCTCTACCAATTGGGCTAACTTCCGGGTTTTTGATACAGGATTTGAACCTGTTCACATTGATTGAGAGTCAACTGCTCTACCAATTGAGCTAATCAAAAGATAGCATAATCGGCGGTATACGCTAATACTACTGTATGGCGCACCAGTTAGGTATACAGAACCTAAGCTATAGCCCATTGTGCTGTAATAATTGTAGCATATTTACAAATGTAAAGGTAAGTGGAGTTAATTTATTTACTGTTTTATGGTGATACTACTATTGCTCCTAACATATTTTTTTCCACTCTTTTGCTTTTTTATCTATTTCTTGAATAAAACTGTCTTTACCATCCATATAACTATTGATATCGTGAGGATATTTTTTAGCTAGTTCACACTTTAAGTGACTATATTTATGTGCATCTTCTGGATGAGAAATCATGTAATCTCGAAATGCTAAATGGCGTTCTATTTGCACAGAACCAACTTCAAAAGCATGAAGATGATGTGTTCTAATTCCAGCTTGGTTGTGTTTACGGAAATAACGACGTTTTGGTATTCCAAACTCACCCATATTTTCATAACCTAACAATTCTAATTGTACACTTTGTTGATCAATTTTATTAATGTCTTTCACTTCTAGTAAAATGTCTATAATTGGTTTAGCATGAATACCTTCAATCGCTGTACTACCAATGTGATATACTGCGATTAAATTCTCATCAAGTGCAATTTTCATCTTTTGTGCTTCCTCAAAAAATTCGTTTTTCCAGTTAGGGTTATGGGGAAATACTTCTACTTTCATATTTAGATTGTTCATGGATATCCATGTTTCAATTCAATGTTTTAATTTGGAGTTAAATTTTGGGGTTTGATAATTGAAAAACTAAATTTTCTTGGTTATTGGTAAATAGGAATTTGAATTGTAAATTTTGTACCTTTGCCAAAGGTTGAATCACAATTTAGTTTACCTCTATGTCTTTCAGTAACAATTTGATAACTAATAGACATTCCTATTCCTGTTCCTTTACCTACAGGTTTGGTGGTAAAAAAAGGATTCATTATGTTTTGTTTGATATCTTCTCTCATACCTATACCATTATCTGCAATAATAATTTCTACATATTGAGAATCTAAAAAGCTAGTTTTGATATTAATTACTCCTTGATAGTCTTCATTGGTTTCTCCTAATTTATAGTGATTTATATTTTGTTCTATAGCATCAATAGCATTGACTAAGATGTTCATAAATACTTGATTCATTTCTCCTGCATAGCACTCTAATAATGGTAGTTTTCCATAATCTTTTACTACTTCAATATCCAATAAGCGATGTTTTAAGATCATTAATGTACTATCAATACCTTCATGGATATCTACGGACTTAAATTCTGCTTCATCCATCCGGGAAAAAGTTCGTAATGATAAAACAATTTGTCGGATACGTTGAGTACCAACACTCATAGAGTTAATCATTTTTGGTAAATCTTCTTTGATGTATTCTAAATCAATTTCATCTATGAATTCTTGAATTTCTGCATGATCAGATGAATTATGTCTTTGATATAATTCAATCAGTTTTATTAAGTTATTTGCGTAATCTTGGAAAGGTTCAATATTTCCATGTATAAAGTTTATGGGGTTATTAATTTCATGAGCTACTCCTGCTACTAATTGTCCCAAACTTGACATTTTTTCAGAATGGATCATTTGAGTTTGAGTTGCTTTTAATTCTTGTAATGTTTTTTCTAAATCTTCTGCTTGTTGACGCAGTTTTGCTTCTAATTTTTTACGATTATTAATATCTCTAGCTACTACAACTACACTATCCTCACCCATAGCGGCTATACTAGCTTCAAACCAAATTTCTTGATCAGCAATAGGTAAACTATATTCTATTTTTAAAGTTTTTTTGGTTGCAAGTGCTTCTTGAATACAAGAGAAAACACGATCTGCAAAATCTTGAGGTAGAACATCATGCATGGTTTTACCTAATATTTCCATAGGAGGTTTATATAGAGAAGGAGCGCTACTAGGGGCAATTTTTAAATATCTTCCTTCGGAACTTAAAACCAGAATTACATCTTGAATTGCATTGAATAATGCTAACAATTCTATTTGAGAATTTGTCACTTCTGATGTATGGTGTTGAGATTCCATATCAACCGATTCTAAACTCATAATTTTTACCTTTTGATTAATACTTATGTAAAAATACTGTGGGGGTTTAATGAATCGAAATCTTGAGTTTTAATACTGTCAATTGTACACAGTGTCCTAATAATATCACTTGTAAATATTACTAAAAATTTTTTCTCCAATCCTTTGCTTTTATATATATTTCTTTAATAACCCCATCTTTTCTATCCTGTTTACCAAGATTGTATTTCATAAAATATCCTCATCTATGATTGCCATTTATCCACTGTATCCATAGCATGATTTAACCATTGCTGATACCATTTTAGAAAGTCTTTTTGTACTGGTGATTTATGATCAAATTCCGGCAACCAACCCTCTCCAGCAACCCAGATTTTACCACATTGCTCACCACTAATAACTAATATCGTCATCCAACCACATCCTCGATGACTGACAGGAAAACAACCATTAAGAGGATAATCAGCTTCTATAAAATAATACTCATCTGTTTCTACATTTATTCTTCATTTATGTTTCTGTGAACCAAAAACTGCATGATGAAATCGGGGATCTTTTTCTTGCAGTAGCGCTAATTTTTGGCGAATTTCTTGAAAAATGGCTCTCATTTTATTTTCTTTGCCTTTAATCAGGATAAGCTAAACCTGTGCGTGGATCACGAATATATAAACCTAGTGTTAAACTCCGCATCACTTCATCCCAAATAGGTGTTAATTGTTCTGCTTGATCCGCCCAATAATCAAAGGTGATTAAACACTGAATATTTGAACCTAAACCTACACAAATTCTAGAATATGCTTCTCTAGGTTCTGCTTGAGTGTCAATAAATTTAATTTGTCCCCATATTATTTTGGCGGTTTGCCGTTTAACTTGAATTATTTCCCCTGTTTCTATGACATCTCTACTATCATCTTCAATGACTTTTTTTAAGGTACGTTTGAGGGGAAATAATGTCCAATCATTGGGGGGTAAATGATTATAGGAAACTTCTAAACAACAATCATCATCGGGGGGTTGTTTATCTCTAAATTTAAAGGATTTTTCTTGGGGTTCAAATACCCAATTTTGGGGAACGTTAAACCGTACTGCACCCCTACCCGCGACAAATATTTTATAATCTTCCGGTCCTTCCCAGTGATGGTTCGGATCTAATTCTAGGGTTTCTTTAATCCATTGCAGGTTATTTTTTTTACGTTTAGACATAGGTTACATTTTTGCTTTCTGTTTTTGATGCTACATTCCTATCATGATAGCTCAATGGTCAATTGAAATTCAATGCTGTATCATATAATAATATCTGAATTTTTCACATTTATCTTTACTTTATTGGTTATGCGGGAAGAACGCACTTTAAGGTTTAATTTAGAAAAGTTAATAAATTTGCGAGTGTTGATGTCTTGGAGATGATAAATAACGATAAAATAATGAATATAATGGCGTAAAAAGTAGAAAAGAGATTTCCTAACTATGGAACATCTCTATATCTCTACAGCTAATAGCTAGTTATATTTAGTTTTACGAACTGATTATTTTCCTGATGAAACAGGTAATCTTAATCACTGTAGGGCAGGGAAGAATGGTGTGCAACAATACGAAGTTTGCCATCCTTATCTTTAACAAATTTCCAGGTTTTATCTACTGTAGTTACTTTACCATTTTTGTCAGTCATTGAGACATTACCCATTGTTGTAGCCACGCTACCAACGATGAAGATTCCAGCGTTGCGAACTTCCACCTTTCGCCATCCTTTGAGAGCAAAACCGGTATCATCAGGAAAAGAAGAATTGCCACCCACGAAATAGGACAATGCACCTTCCTTTGTTGTGCGGAAAGTGTTTGGTGCTTCTGCTAGAGTTGGTTTGAACAGCACTAATCCGTACTGATAACCATAGGCTTGATCTATAATCTGGCTGGCTAATGCCTTAGCTGCGGCTTTTCCCTGCTGATCGTGGGTGGTGGAAATAGCTACTAATGCGTCACCCCAGGCTTTTTGGGCTGCTAAGACTTCAGCCTCAGTGATAGTCATGTTGACTACTGAAGTTTTGGGAGTTGATGAGGTTGAACTAATGATGATGTTATTAACTTCAGCATTGGCTATTGACGGAGCAGACGCTAATAAAGCTATGGCGGTAGCAGTGACAGGAAGATTAATTTTCATATTTATAGAAGAAGTCATCATTAACAAAACTTAATGAACACAGCAAACCAGATTAAATATCTGGTGAAAGTTATCGCAGAGATAATTTATAACTTTATCTCTACTATATCTATAGATGCCTATAGATGTTTATTGTTTCAATAAAATCTATTGAAATGTTAATACTTCTTACAAAGTGCAATAACATTTACTTATTGTTTGTTAGATAAAACTGATGGTTAGTTGTCACATCTTATAGAGAAGGTATTCCTTGTTAGGATTTATACGCGCGTTAGAAAAGATAACGGTTCACGTAGCATTTCCCAGAAAGGGTATCACCCCTGGTGCTGCGCTCCGCGCGATCGCTCTCAATTCCATAATCTTCTTCACTCAGATCAAATAATTACAGCTAATTAAGGTTTGCATTATTTTCTGGTTGGACACACTTCAAAAGCTAAATCTGCACGGTAAAAACACACATCAAACTCTAAAAAGAAGTTCATACGCCCTAATAATAAAGGTACATCATCAGATAAACACCAAGCAAAAACTAAGCGAACAGGCTCAAATGATCCAATATGAGCAGATACCAGTAAACCTCTTGCCTCTACAGGTGCTAAATTACCAGCTAACATTACAGAAGTAGTTTGTTCTTCCCAAATTGCACCTAGCTCAATACCTACACTGTATGGCAGAACGTTAACACTTGCACCAGTATCCAATAAACCGGAAACATCCACTGATAAGTTACGATAAGTAAGTGTTAATGGTAACTTTGGTAAGGCATCAGGTATACCAAAGGTATCATATCCTTCTGTAAAGGAAAATCTTTGAGGTTTATTCATGTTCCTTTTGTTTATCAGCTTCTAGTAGTTGGGCAAGTTGATGTGCTGCTGCATGAGAATTTAGCGGAGACACAATAGAATAAGTTGCTCCCTGTTCTAATGATGGTTCTTCATCTTTAGCTAATTCTGATACTAGAAACTGCATAACTTTTAGCTTATCTGCACGAGTTAAATTTCGCAGGGTGGGAAATAGTTCTATAGCGTTCATAATTGTCATAGTAGAGAGAATTTCATATTTCTATTTTTCCACAATTTTCATGATTTTGCGTTAGTGAAGCTTAATGTGCGATCTCATTTGTTATAAGTTAGTGGATTGTTTTGAGTTTTCTTGATTTTATCATTGGATATTTAGGATGAGGCGATCGCTCTTTGGGGTTTGGGGTTTAGGAGGTGCGATCGCATCCCCAAATTCCCCAAATGTAATCGAACTATAGCGGCATGAATAAGCGAGGAAAAGAACCTGATGGACAAAAAGCAACTAGGGTATCACCTTGTCCTATACCACCTGGAATTGATTTAGCTTGTGCATAAATAGTTGACCCATCAATTTTTTGAACTATATGCAAGCCATTCTGAGCGTTGTAGCCTTGATACTTAACTACAAACCATTCTCTACGTTTATCAAACTCATCATTAATCCATTGTTTTAACCGATGATTAGTTCTATTTATTTCAGCTTGCTGTTCAAGACGTTTTTCAGCATCATAGGAATTATAATCGTCATAGTTCATAACTATCACCTATTTTTTGCTAATAGTACAAATATATTGTATTATTCTAGTTTTAGTAAGTCAAGTATTTGCAAAAACTTTCCGCCAAAATTATTACATTCCAATTTCCCCGGAAAACTTATTGGAACTGGAAAACTACTGGAAACTTTAGTAGTTGAACCAAGTTCTAATGAAATGAGTCCAACAGTGATGAAACCTTGAAGTAAATGCCAGTTTTGCTTTACTTGATGTTTTGAGTCAAGCATATCTGGATGAGACGAGAGATAAAAACCAGGTTGAGGGTGATATTTTTCTGAATAGTAAAATTCTCTGAGAATGATTAAGTTATTCAAATCAATATTTTGCAATATATAGGAATATTGGCTAAATTGCTGATAATTTATTTCATCTTTTATGTAGGCAATAAAAATTTTGCACAAAGCTTCTGCTTTAGAAACCTGGTCGAACATACTCAAGGCGTTAATGAGTTCCTCACCTAATTTTTGTTGAAATTCTGGATTCGTAGATTTATCTTCTATATTTTTTTTAAATGTGTCATCAGCATCTTTACATCCTGATATGAATAAGAGTAGTTTTTTCATAAATAAGTAATCACGTACTGCAAAACCAGTTTTGATAAGTGAATAAAATGATTTAATGACTGGAATTTTACTAAAAGTTTCGTTTTGAATGTTTTCTAACAACTTATCATTCAATACTTCAGCTAAATTTAAAGCAGTATCTTTCATTCCTGCCTCAGATATAGTTTTTATTAGGGATGTTCCCAAAGATAAATCTTTTTCATTTTTTTTATTTTGGTTATTCATGTTCGTGTCAGCAATATTTTAATGATTATTTAGTGACTAAATTATAACATCTCAAAAATTATCCCTTAACAAAAATAAAATTACTTTATAAACTAAAGCTGCTAGTTATCTACTCCTAGCTGGTAATGGGTAATTACTGATAGATAGTAATGAAATTCCGGTTTTCATCCTGTAAATCCTTAAATCCTGGACATCCTGATTCAGACAGTTTCCCTAAATAGCAACTTACTGTATATATAAATATCTGTCTCCCAAAACCTATTTATCAGGTTGGGTTTCACCTAAATCCACCCAACCCACAGATAATTAATTATCTCCTTGACTTGATGCTAACAACTGCTCAAAATCCTCCAACGAAGCAATAGTAATTGCCTGTTTAAAGATACTTTTTAGCAATTGCAAATCCTCCAGAGAATTAATCTGATTCTTCAACTCATCTGATACATTGCCAAATCTTGTTTCTAGAATTTCAATCACATTTTCACGGGAATTTTTGATCATCCCATCAATTTCAAAGCTAGTTAAAAATGGCATACGTTTTCCCTCCTCATAACGGTTTAATTCAGTCTTGAAATCAGATTGCAGTATTGGGGGTAATGTCATCATCCATTCAATAAACCGGAATAATTGACGAATCATTTCTCCGGTATAACCCAAGTCATAAAGTCGTTTCACTAGACTTAATTTTAACTGAAATCTTTGTTGTGAATTACCTTGAGTGGCTTGGGTTTGCAAATGTGCCATAATGATGATAGCAAAAGGATTATTACTTTGTGCTAGGGTATCATGGCTATAATCTAATAGTTTAACACTGGGAAATTGTAAATTAGTTGTAAACCCCCACTGACTATAACCATAAGATGCTGGTTTCCAATTGGGGTTATCATCTCCTAAAACCGCGAAACTAAAAACTTTAAGACGATAGCGATCAAATAAACGATGATTATAAATATACATCCTTTCTGCAAAATCGTCTTGTTCTTGTCCTTGTATTTCTATGTGAATCAGAACTAACGCTTTTTCTCCATTTCGCAGGGTGACTTTTACCAGTTTATCCGCTAAACGTCTTCCTGTTTCTGCATCTCTAATTAGTTCTTGTAATTCGGTGTCTAGGGTTTCATATCCTTTTTCCCAGTCAATATCTTGATAAACTTCAGGAAAACAGTATTCTATGAATTGTTCAAGATAAACTGTAATCGCTTCTTTCCATGCGCTGTCATAATCTGAGTTTGGTTGGTAGTTCATCCCTGGAAATATATGTTTTGATGTCTTGTAATTATAACATATCAAATACTAAAAACTACCTTTATAAACCATTTCCATTTTTAACTTTTCTAACTCCATCTTCAACCTTTCATTCTCCAATTTTAAAACCAAATTCTCATCTTTAATCACCTCAACCTCATTCCGTTTACTCAAAGCCTGATTTATTGCCAACTTCCGCATATCCAAAGAAAACCAACGTTGATAAGTTTTCGTGTGAATCTGTACACTATGACCTAAATTATCTGCTGCTGCTTTAATCGGAATCCCTAAAATGTGCGCTCTAATTGCCCAACCATGACGCAAATCATAGGGTTTAAAATCTAAGCCAATTTTTCTAAACCACCAGCTAACTCTTTGAATTAAAGCTGTAATTTCTGCATGATTATTTTTATCTTTTTTATTAATTGCTTCTACCAACATTTCTAAATACTGGGGATTTCTTAAATCAAATTCCTCAATCCATTCTTTATATAAAGGTAATGCTTCCCTTTCTCCCGTTTTACAATCTTTATCAACCTTCCATGTTAAATCTAAATTTTCCTTACTTAACCACCAATTAACATCAGGATTGATAAATAATTCACGGGGACGTAAACCGAAAACTGCTAACATTCCATACACCCAACGCCACAGTAACCAGCTATCTTTTACCTCATAATTAACTTGTTTACCTCGATTATTTTCGTATTCCTCAAATTTATAAAAACCTGCTACTATTTCTTTATCTGTAGGAACATTTCTAGAGTTAGTTTCCGGTGTTTTAGCATAGTTAGTTAAGTTAATTTCAATCTTGAAAAGTTGACAAAATACAGAAATAGCTCTTACAGCATTATATCTTGCCCATTCTTTATCTATTTTCTCGATTGCATGAATAAAATTGTCCCCAATTGCTAAATCATCAGCTTTGGTATAACGTTTAATTCTGGTATAATAATAAAAGAAAGTATGCTCACTTTTTGTTGTGCGTTTATGGGTTTTAAAATATTCAATTTCAAACTTTTCTAATAATTTCCCAATAGTTGCTACATCGTTTTTTATCTCTTCCTTCCCTAAATATTTCTCATTCCAAACAAAGGTTTTCCTAGCAATTAATTTTCCTAATTCATAAGCTTCTTCCTCTGCGGTTTTTAAACCCTCCAAATTAGCAGGAATGTTTAAACTGATGTTGTATTGTTTTTTACCTAATTTTTTTATATCTGCATCACCCGGTTTAATAGGTAAAGTTGCCCTTAATTGCAGACATCCATTTGATTCTCGAATTGTTACCCTCGTCTTTGCAGACTTCAAACGCAGATTTACCTGTTGTATTTGTGTTAAGTTAGTTTTCATCTTGGGTTATGCGATCGCCTAGCGTACTGAAAGCATTCTGATCAAAATAAACAATAAAAATTAATTCAAAACCCCAATTCATAGATTTTGAATCTTAGCTTTTTAATTGTTGATCTAGACTATACTTAAACCCAAAATAAATATGTTAAATATAAACAGTATTTTTATTCCCAATAATTTTCCCAGTCATTGTTAAAAGATTCCTTCAATCTTTGCAAATAAGCATAAGTTTTAATTTTCACCATCCAAAGATTATCATAATTATCCCCTCCTTTACAAATAACACCTTCATTCACACCATATTTCCCCTGACGCACATCATGAATAAATTGCCCTGTCAACTTACCACAATAAACAACCCGTGCAATATTAAAATCCCGAAAATCATTAATAAAATGTTCAGTTGTAACAATACCTTGCTCAGTTTGTACATCAAATAATACAAGTTTTTTAGGATCATCATGTTTGTGCATCCCCGCAAAAGAATTAACTCCAAAAAACTCAGTAAAAACAGTAATTTCAGGACATTGATAATTTGGATGTTGTAAAAATAAACTTGCTAAATTTTTAGCAAAATCTCTGATAAAAATACCAGGTGCATCTTCTAAACCTGGATGTGCTGCATTAAATTCCGCAATACCCAGATCATCTAAATTAAACCTATCACGGCGTGTACCAAAAGCATACCAACCTAGCTCAAATTCCCAAACCCAATGTAGATTAGTACCATCATATTTTTCAAAAGCAATACATTTTTGCCAAGGACAATCTTTACTATCAGGAATTTTCGGATAAGCAAGTTTAACTTTTACCATTTTGGGTTGTTTATTTTATATAAATTATCTCCTCTTATGGTGCGGGCATCTTAGCAGCCAAATGTATGTGTCCATCACCACAATCAATCAACAATATATCCTGTAAATCCTCAAATCACAGTTAGATCCCCGACTTCTTAAAGAAGTCGGGGATCTGGAAAAAACCATTAAACCATCAATAAAAATACTCCGGTCCTTACCACGGTTACGACGGATTTGCAATTTTCGCTCGTGACATGGACTTAGCATTAAACAGCCCAACCTGGGGATTAATCGGCGCTCCCTGGAGCAAAAAAGCTGCAAAAACCACAGCTAAAGCTAAAGCAGCCGTCTAGAACTATCTAAAACGGGCAACCTTGCTCAAGGATAGCCTGGGGAAACACCCCAGGGGGGAGTAGGGAATTCAAATTTCAAAATCTAAGATTCTAAGTTTTGGATTTTGCATTCTGAATTTTGAGCTACATTCCCCACTTCCTACCTAGCAAAACCAAGGGCGGGGAAACCCGCCCCTTCATGAACAAAAACATCAGCAAGCTTGGAGAACTAGAATGCCTCAGAATCCAGAAAATATTAAAGACCACGTTGAGCTATTCCGCCAACCAGAATACCAACAACTATTCCAAAACAAGAAAGAATTTGAAAACGCTCACACTACTGAAGAAGTAGAAAGAGTAGCAGAATGGACAAAGTCCTGGGAATATCGTGAAAAGAACTTCGCTCGTGAAGCTCTCACCGTTAACCCCGCTAAAGGTTGTCAGCCTTTAGGTGCTATGCTTGCGGCTGTTGGTTTTGAAGGCACTCTTCCCTTCGTGCAAGGTTCTCAAGGTTGCGTTGCTTACTTCCGTACACACTTAACCCGTCACTTCAAAGAACCATTCTCCGGTGTTTCTTCTTCCATGACAGAAGACGCTGCTGTGTTTGGTGGTCTGCAAAACATGATTGATGGTTTGGCTAACTCCTACACTCTCTACAAGCCAAAAATGATCGCTGTTTGCACCACCTGTATGGCGGAAGTTATCGGTGATGACCACTTGAATTTGCTTGAATATTTGTAGCTCTAATATTTTAATTTTTCAGTGAATTAGTTTGATTAATTTTTGCTTCTATTTCAGGTACAATATCCAGTTTTATCAAGCTATAAACTCTAAAATATTTGATTATTTTTTTATTAAATGAGTGAAAGAAACTTATGCTTGAAAAATAAAAGAGAGATTTTTAAATATATCCCTGAAATTCAGTATTGAATATAGCAAAAACTAAATTAATAAATTAATAAATTAATAAATTAATAAATTAATTTTTTAACACTTCTGCTATTTGATGCTTCGCTAACAATTCTTTTAGTTTTTCATTTTCTGCCTTCAATTTTACTATTTCCTCTTTTAGTTCATTTAATTCATCTTTTTTTTCTACCGCTTGTTTAATAGCTTTTTTTCGGTTTTCTAAACCAAACCATCTTTGATAAGTGTCTGTATGTTGTTGTACAGAATGACCAAGATTATCTGCTGCTGCTTTAATTGGCACTCCCATTAAATGCGCTCTAATTGCCCAAGCGTGACGTAAATCATAAGGTGAAAAACCTAAATCAACTTTCTGAAACCAGTCAGATAAAGCAGCACTTAACGTGTGCATACTTTTTGTATCATCACGTCCATTGATATAATTTTTCACCAATTTAACAATTTCAGGATTTTTCAGATCAAATAAATCTATCCATGAGTCATATAATGGTAATGCTTCTCTATCACCAGTTTTACACAATTCATGAACTTTCCAAGTTCTATTTTCAGACAACCAATGATTAAAGTCAGGATATAAAAAAAGCTCTCTAGGACGACAACCATAAGCGGCTAACATTCCATAAAACCATCTAAAAACTAACCAGTAATCTGCTTGTTCTTGTCTTTTGTTACGTCTATTAATTGCGTATATTTCCCATTTATAAAAACCTGTCTCAATGGTGGATTCATCAGGAACTTTACGAGCTTTAGGTTTAGGACGTTTAAATTTTAAAATTAAAGGAATATTAAATTCTTTACAGAATAAATTTAGAGCTATACAAGTGCGATGTTTCCAACTAGGAGTATTATTAGATAAAGAATCAAATTGTTTTTTAATATTTTCTGGAGTTGCTAACATATCCCGATCAAATTGATTTAACACACCGAGATAATTTTTAAAAAATGTCCCTTCAGACTTAATATTTCTTTGCCTAGAGCTAAAATATATATGTTCATAATTATCTAATAATTCACCAAAGGTTTTCTCTGTTTTGTCCTGCTTATTACCTAAATACTTCTGATTCCATTGAAACTGCTGTCTAGCAATTAATTTTCCTAATTCATTCGCTTCTTCTTCCGCAGTTTTTAAACCATAAAAATTAGCAGGTATTCCTAAAGAGATTTTATATTGTTTTTTGCCGTTTCCCTTAGTATCAATATCGTTAGGTTTGAGAGGTAATGTTGCTTGCAGATATAAACTACCAGCTACTTTCACTATAGAGACTCGTGACTTAGCTGCTTTTAACCGTGAATTAACTTCTTTGAGTGCAACATCAAATTGAAGGTCAGTATGAGCAGCTTGTTTTTCCAAATGTTTCATAGTTCCCATGTATGTACCGTCTGTAGTGGCAGTTTTGACGGTAGATGCTTGATAACCCTTGTGTAGCTTGGTTTTTGGCATTGCTTATTTTTTACTTAAATACCATGAAACTTTGAAAGTAAAAATACTGCTGTTTACCAGAAACCCTTTTTAGGTAGTTCCAATAACAACAGTATTTCTGTAAGTTCACAATACCATGAACAACCACGTATAACAGATATTTTCGGTGATGACTTAGGTGCATTCATTACCAACGCTAAAAACGCTGGTTCTGTTCCTAAAGATTTACCAGTTCCCTTCGCTCATACTCCTAGCTTCGTAGGTTCTCACATCACCGGTTACGACAACATGATGAAGGGAATTCTTTCTACCTTAACAGCAGGTAAAAAGAAATCCTCCAGCAATGGCAAAATCAACTTCATGCCTGGTTTTGATACCTACTCAGAAAACACCCGCGAATTAAAGCGGATTGCTTCTTTAATGGGTATTGACTACACAGTTCTTTCTGACACCAGTGACTATGTTGACTCACCTAACGATGGTGAATTCAATATGTATCCCGGTGGTACTAAGTTAGAAGATGCAGCAGATTCCATCAACGCTAAAGCTACCGTTGCTCTGCAATCTTACTCCTTGACCAAAACTTGCGAATACATCGCTAAGGAATGGAACCAAGACGTTTGTGTTTCTCGTCCTTGGGGTATCAAAGGAACTGACGAATTCTTAATGAAAGTCAGCGAATTGACTGGTAAAGCAATTCCTGAAGAATTAGAAATCGAACGTGGTCGTGCAGTTGACGCAATGACCGACTCCCACGCTTGGGTACATGGTAAGCGCTTCGCTATCTACGGTGATCCTGACCTAGTTTACAGTGTAGTTAGCTTCATGTTGGAATTAGGCGCTGAACCTGTACACATTTTGGTTCACAACACCAACAAAGAATTTGAAAAAGAATTGCAAACTCTCTTAGATTCTAGCGAATTTGGTAAAGACGCTAAAATCTGGGGTGGTAAGGACTTGTGGCACTTACGTTCCTTGTTATTCACCGAACCCGTAGACTTATTAATCGGTAACTCCTACGGTAAGTACCTGTGGCGTGATTGTGGTGTACCCTTAGTAAGAATCGGTTATCCCATCATGGACCGTCACCACTACCACCGCTATGCAACCATCGGTTACAAAGGTGTAATCAACTTGTTGAACTGGGTTGTTAACACAATCTTTGAAGAAATTGACCGCAACACCAACGTTGCTGGTAAGACCGATATTTCTTACGACTTAGTACGCTAAGAAAATCAAAAGTCAGGTGTTAAAAAACATCTGACTACCAGAAATGGAACAGAAAAGAAATGGGGATTGGGTAATATTTCCCAATTCCCTATTCTAGTAAATCAGAATAGGAATAGTAGGGGCAAACCCCCTGTGGTTGCCCGTACAGGAGTCAGAATAACTGAAAGTTGCTAAATTGTAGTTATCTCAGATTTGCATTATGGCATCTATTCCCCATTCTCATCCTAACTATCATCCACCAAACTATCAAAACCCCGGAAACTTTGACATTTTCCGCCCACTCAGAAGGTTAGTTGATAGTATCAAAATTAAAAATTATCGCCTAGCCCATTTGATATGTCGAGTAATTCCCTGTTGTTGTCCTTTCGAGCGCGATATTAAATTATTTAGTCGCACATTCCATATTCCCGCATTATGTAAAATTAATCCTCTCTATGATGAGGTTGTTGCTTTACGATTTCGAGCTTTGTCATATCTTGCTGATGAATGTGGCGAAGATGTGACTAGATATATTTGCTAAAAAACTCCCATTACTTATTACCCATTACTTTTCTATTAGTCATTATTTATTATTTGTTAGGTATTATTCTTTAATTTAAAATAATGACAATTATCAAGAATTGATGTTATTAAAATTCAGTTACAGATAAATAGATATCTTTTCTGAAAAACCATCTGTGTAAATCTAATATTAAGAGGAATTTTGCGGTAAGTCTATATAGTTTTGTTGAAATTTTAATGTAAGGAGTCAGGAGTCAGGATTCAGAATTTTCCATAGAAGCGTAGCTTTAAAAAGCTGATTACTGATAGCTGAATGCTTACAATTTTAATTAATAAAAATCAACCAAGTCGAGACATAAATATGAAAATGACCCAAAGCAAAATTAACGAACTTCTGAATGAATCAGGATGTGAACATAATCAAAATAAACAAGGAGAAAAGAAAAAGAAATCTTGTACCCAACAAGCTCAACCTGGTGCTGCTCAAGGTGGTTGTGCTTTTGATGGAGCAATGATAGCATTAGTGCCTATTACTGATGCTGCTCATTTAGTACATGGTCCCATTGCTTGCGCTGGAAACTCTTGGGGAAGTCGTGGTAGTTTGTCCTCTGGACCAATGTTATACAAGACAGGTTTTACCACAGACTTAACAGAAAATGATGTAATTTTTGGTGGTGAGAAAAAACTATATCAAGGCATTCTCGCAATTCACAAACGTTATCAACCAGCAGCAATTTTTGTGTATGCTACTTGCGTAACTGCTCTTATTGGTGATGATATGGAAGCAGTTTGTAAAGTAGCAGCAGAAAAAATTGGTGTTCCTGTTATTCCTGTTATTTCCCCTGGTTTTATAGGTAGTAAAAACCTCGGAAACCGCTTTGGTGGTGAATCTTTATTAGATTATGTAGTAGGAACTGCTGAACCAGAATATACTACACCCTATGATATTAACTTAATTGGTGAGTATAATATTGCTGGAGAAATGTGGGGAGTTTTACCATTATTTGAAAAATTAGGTATTCGTGTTTTATCCAAAATTACCGGTGATGCTCGCTATCAAGAAATAACCTATGCTCACCGCGCCAAATTAAACGTCATGATTTGCTCACGGGCATTATTAAACATGGCGCGAAAAATGGAAGAACGTTATGGAATTCCTTACATTGAAGAATCATTTTATGGTATAGATGATATTAACCGTTGTTTGCGAAATGTCGCTGCAAAATTAGGAGATCCTGATTTACAAGCACGGACAGAAAAATTAATTGCTGAAGAAACAGCAGCGTTAGATATTGCCCTTGCACCTTATAGAGAAAGATTAAAAGGTAAGCGAGTGGTACTCTATACTGGTGGTGTAAAAAGTTGGTCAATTATTTCCGCCGCTAAAGATTTAGGAATAGAAGTAGTTGCCACAAGTACCAGAAAAAGTACAGAAGAAGATAAAGCCAAAATCAAAAAATTACTAGGCAATGATGGCATCATGTTAGAAAAAGGAAATGCCAAAGAATTGCTCAAATTAGTAGAAGAAACAAAAGCAGATATGTTAATAGCTGGAGGAAGAAACCAGTACACAGCATTAAAAGCAAGAATTCCCTTTTTAGACATTAACCAAGAACGCCATCATCCCTACGCAGGTTATATGGGAATGGTAGAAATGGCGCGGGAATTATACGAAGCATTATATAGCCCAATTTGGGAACAAATTCGTAAACCAGCACCTTGGGAGTAGTTGATAGTTGACAGTTGACAGTTGATAGTTGACAGGATGGGGAGATGGGGAGAAAAAATAATTAATTCTGACTCCTGACTCAAGAGGGCAACCACAGGGGATTGCCCCTACGAATCCTGACTCCTAACAAATTATTTTGAGAATATTGAGAATATATTTATGGCACTTGTTACACTTCCAGAAAAACCGGTTTCTGTTAATCCCCTTAAACAAAGTCAAGCATTAGGCGCTTCTTTAGCTTTTTTAGGATTAAAAGGAACTATACCTTTATTTCATGGTTCACAAGGTTGTACTGCTTTTGCAAAAGTTGTTTTAGTACGACATTTTCGGGAAGCAATTCCTTTAGCTACTACCGCAATGACGGAAGTTACTACCATTTTAGGTGGTGAAGAAAACGTTGAACAAGCTATTTTAACAGTAGTAGAAAAACTGCAACCTGAAATAATTGGTTTATGTACTACTGGGTTAACAGAAACTAGAGGCGATGATATAGAACGTTTTTTAAAAGAAATTAGAAAACGTCACCCAGAATTAGATCATTTAGCCATTATTTTTGCTCCTACTCCTGACTTTAAAGGTGCATTGCAAGATGGTTTTGCTGTTGCAGTAGAAAGCATGGTTAAAGAAATTCCCAAAGCGGGAGGAGTCAAACCAGAACAAATTACAATTTTAGCTGGTGCTTCTTTTACTCCCGGAGATGTTCAAGAAATCGAAGAAATGGTGAAATCCTTCGGTTTAGAACCTATTTTTGTCCCTAATTTGGGAGCTTCTCTAGATGGACATTTAGAGGATAATTATAGTGCTATTACTGCTAGTGGTACAACTCTCAAACAATTGCAATCTTTAGGTAGTTCTGCTTTCACAATTGCATTAGGTGAAAGTATGCGAGGAGCGGCGAAAATTCTCCAGCAAAGGTTTAATACAGACTACGAAGTTTTTAGAGATTTAACAGGTTTAGAACCTGTGGATGAATTTCTACAAGCCTTATCTGTGTTAAGTGGAAATCCCGTACCAGAAAAATATTGTCGCCAACGTCGTCAGCTACAAGATGCGATGTTAGACACTCATTTTTATTTTGGTGCAAAACGGATTTCTCTGGCATTAGAACCTGATTTAATGTGGTCTATGGTGCATTTTCTCCAGTCAATGGGGGCGCAAATTCATGCGGCTGTAACTACTACAAAATCACCTTTATTAGAGCATCTACCCATTAAAAATGTCACGATTGGCGATTTAGAAGACTTGGAAGATTTAGCAGTAGGTTCTGATTTATTGATTGGTAATTCTAATGTTAATACTATTGCTAAACGGCTTTCAATTCCTCTTTATCGTTTGGGTATTCCTATCTACGACAGATTAGGAAATGGCTTATTTACCAAAGTAGGCTATCGCGGTTCTATGGATGTTTTATTTGGTATTGGCAACCTATTCATAGAACAAGAAGAAGCATTAATGATGAACCAGTGGAAAGAGGTAATGAATGGGTAATTGGTGATATCTCGTTCCTAGTCTCTGACTAGGAATGCTATCACAGAGTCTCTGACTCTGGCATTACTAAAGGCAGAGCCTTTTAAAATTCATTCCCATACAGAGTATGGGAACGAGAAACGAAAAATACAGAGTATGGGAACGAGAAAAAATAAATAAATTAACTCTTTCCTGTTCCCTGTTCCCTATTCCCTATTCCCTATTCCCTTTTTTTATTGACAAAGGAAGAATGAAAGTGAAAATTGCATTTACGACTACTGATAGAATTCATATTAACGCTCACTTTGGCTGGGCTAAGGAAATTGATGTTTATGAAATTTCCGATCAAGGATATGAATTTATCGAAACTTTAACCTTTGAAGGTGATCTCAAAGAAGATGGTAATGAAGATAAAATTACCCCTAAATTGGATGCCTTAAAAGATTGTACAATAGTTTATGTAGTGGCTATTGGTGGAAGTGCGGCCGCTCGTTTAATTAAACATGGCGTGACACCAGTCAAGGCGAAATCAGAAGAAGAAAAGATTGAAGAAATCTTGACTAAATTAGTGCAAACCTTAAAAGGGAATCCTCCACCTTGGTTGCGTAAAGCTTTAGGTCAAAAGAAATCTAACTTTTTAGAGGAATTAGAAGACGAAGCAGCGGTATGAGTGAAAATAATAGTGTGAACGGAAACGGAACAAATACAGTAATTTCTTCACCTTTTCTGAAGACATTAGTACAACAAATCAGATCCAGTGATAGCTATGGTTTTTATAGAAATTGGTCTGATGAATTGATTCTTAAACCTTTTGTAGTTACAAAACAAAAGAAGAAAGAAATTTCTACAGAAGGTGAAGTAGATCCCGCTACAATTTCCCGAATTAATGCTTTTTTTAGAGCTATAGCTTCTGGAATTGAAAACGAAACCGGACTACTTTCTAATGTAGTGGTGCAATTAGGACATGAAGGTTTTGGTTGGGCATTAGTTTTTTCTGGGCGGTTATTATTAACTATTAAAACCTTACGTGATGCTCACCGTTTTGGTTTTGAATCCCTAGAAAAGCTCAACGAAGAGGGAGAAAAGTTTGTTGAAAAAGGCATTGAATTAGCTAAACGTTTCCCCGAAGTTGGCAATTTGTAATTTTAGGTAATTGGTGATTGGTGATTGGTGACTGGGGACTGGGAAGAATAAACTTTTGCCTCTTGCCTTTTGCCTCTTGCCTTTTACCTATTCCCTATTCCCTATTCCCTATTCCCTATTCCCTATTTCCAATGACCATTGACGAACTGAAAACCACAATTAAAAAGCTAAATAGTAAAGCAGGTCAAATGAAAATGGATCTGCATGATTTAGCGGAAGGATTACCTACAGATTACGAAAAACTAATGGATGTTGCGGCTGAGACATACGAAATATATTGTCAGCTAAATGAACTCAAGCAACAACTTAAACAAATGGAGAAAAATCAATGAGTGGCACTCTTGCAGAATTTAAAAAAATCGTAGAAGCAGAAGCATATTTTCAGTTTTTTAATCTGCCTTACGATCAACATTTTGTTAACGTCAATCGCCTACATATTTTGAAGAAATTTTCTCAATTTATGTATCAAATTGATGAAGAATATCCTAACTTGAGTGAAGCAGAAAAATTAGAAAAATATAGTCAAGCCTTAGAACAAGCATATCAAGTTTTTATGGAATCTACACCCCACGAACAAAAACTGTTCAAGGTGTTTAGAGATAAGCCAAAAAATGTAGTTACATTAACAGAAATCACTTCTGATTAGGAGGTATAAATTGATCAACCTAACGCCTAAAGAATTGGAGCGATATAGTCGCCAAATGATGCTTCCTAACTTTGGTGAATTAGCTCAAAAGCGCCTAAAATCAGCAACGGTTCTGGTGACTGGTGTGGGGGGATTAGGCGGTACAGCGGCGCTTTACTTAACAGTAGCAGGTGTTGGGCGGCTGATCTTAGTCCGGGGTGGTGATTTGCGTCTTGATGACATGAATCGTCAGATTTTAATGACTGATGATTGGGTAGGAAAACCGAGAGTTTTTAAAGCTAAAGAAACTTTAGAAGCTATAAATCCCGATGTGCAAATTGAAGTAATTCATGATTATATTACCTCAGAAAATGTAGATTCATTGGTGCAATCTGCGGATATGGCTTTAGATTGCGCCCACAATTTTACTGAGCGTAATTTATTAAATGAAGCCTGTGTGCGTTGGCGGAAACCAATGGTGGAAGCTGCAATGGATGGAATGGAGGCTTACCTAACAACAATTATTCCTGGTGTGACTCCTTGTTTATCCTGTTTGTTTCCAGAAAAACCAGATTGGGATCGACGTGCTTTTTCAGTTTTAGGGGCTGTTTCTGGGACTTTAGCTTGTTTAACAGCGCTGGAAGCTATTAAGTTAATTACAGGTTTTAGTCAACCATTATTATCAGAATTACTCACAATTGATTTACAGAGAATGGAATTTGCTAAACGTCGTTCTCATCGTGATCGTAATTGTCCAGTTTGTGGTAATACAGCGCCTTGGAGATATTCCCAATCCCAATCTTTATCAGTTTAAAGTTTCACCACAAAACAATAATTAACCTACATCTGCAAATCGGAATAATCGCTACAGGGTAGAAAAAAAATGACTGTTACTTTAACAGAAAAAGCAGAATTTCGTTTAAGAGCTTTTTTAAAAGGTTCTGCTTCTGAAGAAAATCAACCCAAAAAAGGTATCCGTCTCTCCGTTAAAGGCGGTGGTTGCAATGGCTATGAATATGGTTTAGAAATTACCAGTAAGCCCCAACCGAATGATATTGTTACTCAACAAGGTAATGTTGTAATTTACATTGATGCTGAGAGCGCACCATTATTAGAAGGTGTGGAAATAGATTTTGTTGAAGGTGTAATGGATAGCGGTTTTAAGTTCTCCAACCCCAACGCAACTGATACCTGTGGTTGTGGAAAATCTTTTAAAGCTGGAGATTGTTCACCTAACGGTGTACCTTGCAGCTAAAAAATTTTGGAACTTAGGAAAAAATAAATATGGATTCTTTTCTAAGTTCCATCTTTTAACAGTGGACAGTGAACAGTTAACAGTGAACAGTAAATAGTTATTTGGTGAATTAAACTGAACTTTTTCACCTTTGTCTACTGCTATTTTACTTACAAAATTACAAGTTCTCTGTAGACAATCTCTACATTATTTGTCTACATAAGGGGACATTTACCTAACTAGATTAGGTAAAAACTCACTACACAAATTACAAGTTCTATCCAATTTTGAGGAGAACCGAAAAATGGCAACCTATCAAGTTAAACTAATCAACAAAAAAGAAGGATTAGACACTACAATTGAATGTCCTGATGATATGACAATTGTAGATGCAGCAGCAGAAGCAGGAATTGATTTACCTGTTTCTTGTAGTGCTGGTGCTTGTTCTAGCTGTGTAGGTAAAATTGTTGAAGGTGAAATTAACCAGGATGATCAAAGTTTCTTAGATAACGATCAACTGGATCAAGGTTTTGCTTTATTATGTGTTACTTATCCTCGCTCTAATTGCACAATCAAAACCCACCAAGAACCTTATTTGGTTTAATACAAATTTAGGTTTTAGTATCCCTAAACACCTATTTTAATCTTAATGATGATGGATGATTATTGATCATCTTTCATCATTTCAGTTTTTGCTGTCTAGGTATAATTCTTAGTTGGAAATGTTCACTTCTTTTACAATTACAGGCTGTTCTTTAGAATTACTCAAACCTGGTGATAAAGGTATTGTTACTATCTGTCAAACCCAGGATGAAACAATTAGAAAAAAACTCACTGCTCTAGGTATCAGAACAGGCATTCATATCACTGTAGAACAACAGTTTCCATCTATTATTATTAAAGCTGCTAATGTCTCTTTGACTATTGATAAAGCTATAGCGAGAGCTATTTATATTCGTGTACTTGAAGATTGAGATTGAGTATCTATTTAATTTTTCAAACCTATAAATATCAAGAGTTTTAGGACTGACGGCTAAAAAATACTCTGAATTACACATTTAATATTAAAATTAATAACAGTAATATTAAAATATCAGCTTGTCCGTGAAAACTCAGAAATTACCGATCCAAAATTTAGCCGCTAAAATCTTTCATACTCTCAATATTATTAGTCTATTCTTAATGATTACCAGCGGGTTACAAATTTACAACGCTAACCCCGTTTTTGGCGGCCGTGCAGGTTTACACATTCCCCCCATTTTCACATTAGGAGCTTGGTTAGCAGGGGGTAGACATTGGCATTTTGCAGCAATGTGGTTATTTTCCCTCAACCTTCTATTCTACGGAATTTTTATTTTCATCACCAGAAGATGGCGACATAAATTTGTAGGAAAAAACGACATCAAAGCCCTACAAAAAACCCAAAACCCCAAACGCCTAACCTATGCTTGGCATCGCATTATTTACACATCCATAATTCCCATATTATTACTAGCAATTTTAACAGGAATAGGAATGTACAAACCTGCCCAATTTCCCTGGATAGTTGATATGTTTGGAGATTGGCAAGCACTAAGAATAGTACACCTTGCCTCAGTTCCCCTAATTACAATATTCGTCATCATTCATTGGAAATTAGGCAAAAAAGCCGGAGGAGAAAAACTCATAGAATCAATGTTTTGGTAACTAAAAGTGACAGGTGATAAGATCCCCGACTTCTGACATCAATTTATCATTTATGAACACAATAAATCAAAGAAGTCGGGGATATGGGTATGAAAGAGTGCGATGCCTGAATACTTACAATCATAAAGACTATCTTCTCTCTGCGTCTCTGCGGTTCATATCAAAAAGTAAAACCAAAAATCACAATGAAAAAACATTTAATTCACATCCCTAAACCCCAAATAACTCGCCGTAAACTATTACAAATTACCGGAATTTCCAGCATAGGAACTTTACTCAGTAGTTGCGGAACACCAGCATTAGAAGACTTAGTAGGTAAACTTTCTGAACCAGTCAACCAAAAAGTAGAACAACTAATATTTCAACCCCAAAAACTCGTACCCGAATTTTCCATTAACGACATTCAACCCAAAGAATTAATAGTTAACAGTTTCCGGGGTACACCAATAATTGATGTTGATAAATTCCGGTTAATTATAGATGGAGAAGTCAACAACCCCCTGAGTTTAAGCATGGCAGAAATTCAAAATTTACCCCTAACTTCCATGATAATTCGTCATGTTTGCGTAGAAGGTTGGGCGGCAATTGTGCAATGGGGAGGGATACGTTTACGAGATTTAATTGCCTTATCCCAACCAAAAAATAATGTTAAATATGTCTATTTTCAATCAGCAGATGGTTATTATGAAAGTTGGGATTTACCATCAGTAACCCATCCTCAAACATTATTAGCTTATCAAAAAAATGGTGAACAATTACCCATTGAAAATGGCGCACCCTTACGTTTAGCTTCACCAATTAAATTAGGTTATAAACAAAGTAAATGGGTAACAAGAGTGACTTTAACTAGCCAATTATCCAATTTTAAAGGTTATTGGGAAGATCAAGGTTATGAATGGTTTGCAGGGTTGTAGAACAAATTAAGTTGAGAAAAATTATTAGGTGTAAAAGATAATCCTTTACACCCTGTAAGTAAAAATTTAAGATTTAAGATTTTTGAATTTCTTGTTGTAAAGTTTGCACTTCTTCAACAGATAATTCTGTGACTTCAGCAATTTGTTCTAAACTCATTACTCCCATTCTTAACAAGTTTAAAGCTAACTTTCTGGTTGTTTCCGCTTTACCTTCGGCCTTACCTTCGGCTCTACCTTTGGCTTCACCTTCTTCTAGGATTTCTTGATAAATGACTGATTCGCGCATAATCTCACTCCTGAATATTTTCCTAATTACATCTTTGTTTAACACTAGACCGGCTAAAACGCTACTAGCAGCAGCTATATTTCTTTGTAACCTTTGTTCTGTGATTCCTTCTACTGCTTTTGCTACTTGGGTTAATACCATTGTAGGATCATTTGTCTGAGTCAGCGCCGCGAAGGGTAATAAACCGGGAACTGTCAAAAATTGTTCTGTAGGTTGTTCCCATAAGCGGATAACTTCAAATTGATGGTAAGTGTTTTCTAATTTGAAGTTGTTTTCATAGACTAATTCTGACCCTGTTTTTCGCAAATAGATGACTATTTGACGCATTTTTTTATGAGGAAACCGACGATATCCCCTAACTCGATAATCTAACGTCCGAAAAGGCATATCTTTATCTGTGTCGGTTTGAAATTCGATATGTAGAACTAATTCATCTGATTGTAATAAGATTAATGAATCAGCGCGAATTGGTTCGTTTGATAATTCTGTGGGGCTAAGTTCTGTTAATTTAACTGGTGAACCTAGTAACCATGTAGCTAAGTCGTCTTTGAAGTTTTCGGCTAAGAATTTGCAGATGTTGTCATACATGAGAATTTTAAACCCATTTGATCAGCGATATTTTTCTTATTTATTTTTCAACTTAATTCTATGTCATTTTGAATAGGTATCACTAATAATTATCACAATCTGCCTAACTCCCGTAAATTTTTTAAATCGAGTTCAAAATCTTATATTTCATAAGAATAAAGAGGTATTTGACGTTCTTTAAGTAACTGACAAAAATGTATTTTATCCATTTGTGCTAACTTACTAGCTTGTCCTATTGCTAGTTTTCCCGACTGAAATAATAACAGGGCAATTTCTTGTTTAAACTGGGTTTCGTTCATCCCACAAGCATTTAAAGTTTCATCTGATATGGTAACGCTCATAGTAGATATGATTGATTTTGGTTGTTAATCTTATGACAATTATAGCTTATCTATTAAACTACGTTGTCATTTAACTTATTGTCAGAATCAGGATATCCAGGATTTTAGGATTTTCAGGATGTTTTTTTGAGTTGCATTTTGAGGATTTAAGGATTCAATACTTTTCGGTTAGGCTTAAAATACTGCAATGTGATCTAAATTGGTAATTTTTGCTGCTTGATAGGGAATAATAGAATAAATACTTTTTGTCAGATAAAGAGGAATTTTGACAAATGGACTGGATAACTATTCTCAAAGCACAACAGACTGATTTTATAGCCAGAATTAAATCAGGTGACTTACTCCATTGTGAGAAGGAAGGCCAGCATAGTGAGTTGACGGTTATCTCTGGAGAGAGGTTAAAGCAATTACGGGATTTTTGCTGGGAGATGGCTAATAAATTTAAGCAACAATACGACGTTAAGAACATCTTCTTCAATAATATGAAGGGAAAGCTGGGTGAGGAAGTTGTTAAAATTCGTTTAGGTGATTTTGTCACTGAAGTTGATTATGAAAAATACAGTGGTGGAGATGGGAAAATTGATTTTACTTTAACTTCTGATCCATCAATTGGTATTCAGGTGAAAACCCGTTATGGAAATTGTGATCAAGTTCAATGGACAATTGATAAAGAAGAAATTGAAAAAAATGCTGCTTTAATTTTTATTTTATGTCAAGAAGAATTTAGTGACACGGAAAAAGAATATGGTCTTATTATAGCTGGATTTTTACCAACCAATATGATTAAAATTGCTGGTAGTAAAACTTTAGTGGGAATAGATGAATTATTTTATATTGGTGGGTTACGTGGCTATTTAGAAAATTTCAAATCTTTCACATCTTATGATTCTGATAAATATATCATATTAGGTGATGAATGTGTTAATAATAAAGATTATCAAGGTGCTATTTTCGATTATTATCACGCCTTATATTTAATATCAAATGAAGCCAGTAATTATTATGTAAGTGATGCAACTATGGCAATTATTTATTACAAAATAGGTAACGCTCGTTATACTTTAGGAGATTATAAGGGTGCGATTGATGATTACATCCAAGCTATTAACTTAAATCCTGCATCTGATAATGCTTACAACAAGCGAGGAAATGCTTATTACATATTAGAACAATATTATGATGCGATTAATGATTACACCAAAGCTATTAACTTAAATCCTACATCTGATAATGCTTACAATAATCGAGGAAATACTTATTACCAATTAGAACGATATTATGATGCGATTGATGATTACACCCAAGCTATTAACTTAAATCCTGCATCTAATAGTGTTTACGACAATCGAGGAAATGCTTATTACAAATTAGGACAAGATTATGATGCAATTGATGATTACACTTTTATTTTAGGAAATAAGCAAGTCGCAATAGATGATTTAAACAAAGCAGCCTCTATTTACAAACAAGAAAATAATTTTCATGATTACCATAAAACTTTTGAACAGCTTCAAAAAATTCAGTATGATGATGTTAAGCTAATATCACCATCAGGAATGGATTATAGAAAGCTGCGTGATTTACTCAAAACTGGGAAATGGACGGAAGCAGATGAAGAAACCAGACGGCTAATGTTAGCAGTTGCAAAACAGGAGGAAGAAAGTTGGTTAGATCATGATAGTATTGATAAATTTCCCTATGAAGACCTCTGCACTATTGACTATCTATGGGTGAAATACAGTAATGGTAAATTTGGGTTTTCTGTACAGAAAATTATTTATCAAGGTTTAGCTAAAACATATGATAGCAAAATGTGGGATCAGTTTATTCATAAAATAGGCAGATATCTTTATGAGATTAATGCATCAAATGATATTAAGGCACCGCTAGGATACTTCCCAGGCAATGCAGGGGGAATTTGGTTGGATTGGGGAGAGGATGCTGATTACGAATTTGTGAAGGGTTGGTTTGATGACTATCTATTCCGTCGGGTTGATATTTGTAAAATGTATAATATCAAATCCGAAAAAATATATGAGCCATTAACAAAGCAAAACACACAAGTTAGTGGTGATTATGAAGATAATTATCTAGCAGAGGATTTAAACAATAATGATAACCATGATGATTATTTTGACGATTATATTTCTGATTATGATGATTATTTTGACAGTTATAATGATTATGACTATGATATCAAGCAATTCTCACAGAACACCAAACAATATCTCCTTTAGATTTTCCTGATTTATAAATTGTAGTAGCTGAAATGCTACCAATTGTCTAAGTAAGGCAAAACTCCTGTAAATCCTAAAATCCTGGACATACTGATTCAGACAAAAAATATCATATAATAGAGGATAAATATTGACCTCAATTAACTATGCAAACCACAGAATCACCATTACAATTGCGACTGTGGACTGTTGACGAATACCACAGAATGGCTGAAGCAGGAATATTTGAACCAAGTGAACGAGTAGCGGGGTGATCAAAAGATAATTGATCCAAGAGTTGCTAAATTAATAAGAGTAAATTAAATGAATTTATAAGTTTGTTTTAGATTATGATAAAAATATCAACAGCGATTCCTAACAAATGACTACGATTATGAACACCGAATTAGTCAAAAAATTAGTAGAGATTATTCATTGTTTATCCCCAGAAGAAAAACAATTATTAGAGACAGAATTGCACATCAAACCAGATTGGAATATTATCAAACAAAGCATCCTCAAAAGAGGAGAAATACTGAACCAAAGACTAAACAATCAATCTTTACAAGATATAGTTACCAATATTATCTCAGAAATGAGAGAAGAAAGAAGTGAACAGTTAATTAATTCTTTGAACCACCATGAATAATTTAATCTGTGTAGATGCCAGCTTTACCATTAACTGTTTCTTTATTTCTATTATCTCATAAAAAATCCTGTAAATCCTAAAATCCTGGACATCCTGATTCAGACAAAAAATATCATATAAAAGAAATAAACCCGTAAAAAACTTTAACATGAACTTTTTCGACAAATTAAATACAGCAATCTCCCAAAATCAAAGTTTACTAATAGTTGGACTTGATCCCAATCCAGAAATGATTCCTAACCGTTATCAAAATTCAGATTTGATGACTGGTTTAGAAAATTGGTTAAATTTCATGATTACAGAAACCGCTGATTTTGTTTGTGCTTATAAACCAACCTTGGGATTTTATCAATCTTTAGGTGTCCCAGGTTTAGAGTTATTAATAAAAGTTTTAAAATCTATTCCTAGTCACATTCCCATTATTTTGGATGCTAAACATAGTGATTTGAATACTAGCAGTATTTTTGCCCATACTATATTTACAGAATGGCAAGTAGACGCTGTTACTCTTAGTCCTTATTCTGGACAAGATCATGTTGCACCTTTTTTAGTTTATCCTGATAAAGCTGCTTTTATTTTGTGTTCTACTTCTAATCCCAGTGCCACAATTTTACAGGAATATCCTGATCTTAAAAACCCTTTTTATTTGAAAGTTGTAGAAGAGTCAAAAAACTGGGGAACTCCTGAACAATTATGTTTAGAAGTGGGAACTACAAATGCAGAAATTCTCAAAAATGTCCGCACAATTGCACCGGAAAGAATTATTATGGTGCGGAGTCTTTGGGCTAAAGAAAATAGTCTGAAACCTATTTTAAGCGCAGGTTTAAATAATAATGGTGATGGTTTGTTAATTCCTGTTCCTCAAGATATGTTAGGTAGTGAAAACCTTTCTCAAGAAATTCAATCTTTACGCACAGAAATCAATAATTTTAGAAGTGATTTTGTTGATAATGCTTCTAGTTGTGATGTTTGGGTTTCTAATGTGGAAATCAAAAATAATCATCCTCATCAAGATTTGATTTTACAACTTTTTGATATTGGTTGTATTATGTTCGGGGAATTTGTGCAAGCATCAGGGGAAACTTTTCCTTATTATATTGATTTACGGAAAATTATTTCTAATCCCCAAGTTTTTAATCAGGTGCTTAGTGCTTATGAAGATATCTTAAAAACTCTTACTTTTGATAGGATAGCGGGTATTCCCTATGGTTCTTTACCTACTGCTACTGGTTTATCTTTGCGTTTACATTGTCCGATGATTTTTCCCCGTAAGGAGGTGAAAGCACATGGTACACGTAAGGTAATTGAAGGCAATTTTGAACCAGGGGAAACTATAGCGGTGGTGGATGATATTTTGATTAGTGGGAAAAGTGCACAGGACTTACGCAACTGGCACAGCGATAGCGAAGCGCTCCGTAGGAATCGCCAATTAGTAGTAGTTTTGTACTGTGATGAAGATGTGATTGAATCAGAC
>RDXV01000074.1 GCA_004292695.1 Nostocales cyanobacterium
GGTTTTTATACAGGTTGATTACCCTTCCTGTTAGAACGATTATACCACAGGTGACTGAGGCGTAAACGCCTTACCTGGCTTTCATCCCTTGCCTGAAGGGCGGTTAAGTTTTTCCGCCACGCTCCAAAACTTAACCTCAAGGGTTTTCAGCCTATTTTCTTATAAGACAAAATCAGTCTGAAAGTTTCTATGGTGATGGAATTGGCTATTGTTGTAACTTTTGTTGCTGTTGTGATTTCTGTAATTTATGGTATGTGGAGGGATAACTTATATTAAGTTGTTTAAGTTTTAATTTGCTATAGCCTTGATAAGATAAGCTAAAAAGCGGTTAGCAGTAAATAAAGTTGTTGTTAATTCTGTAGAGACTGTCGGATAGCGAAGCGTGGCGTGGCCATATCAGGATTTTCAGGATTAGAGGATTTCAGGATGGTTGATTATGGTGCGTTTGATGTTTAAGAAGATGTTTATTGACATTATTTATGTAGTTTAAATTATAAATCCTTCAATCCTGGATATCCTATCCTGATTCAGACAAAAATTCCCAACTTCTCAAATTACAATGTTTGAAAAAAACCTATCCTGTAAATTCTTAAATCTTGGAAATCATGATGCAGACAAAAATTCCCAACTTCTCAAATTACAATGTTTGAAAAAAACCTATCCTGTAAATTCTTAAATCCTGGAAATCATGATGCAGACAAAAATTCCCAACTTCTCAAATTACAATGTTTGAAAAATCCCACATCCTGTAAATCAATGATTTTTTGACTTTTGACTTTTGACTTCCCGCAGGGGTGTCCTGATTCAGATAAGTTGAATGATTAAACGCAGATAAACGCAGATAAACGCAGATTTTTAATTTTTAATTTTTTTCAGTAATGATATCTTAAATCCATTGATCATTACTTAGAGCAAATAACCTGTCATGTCTTCTTCTGAAATACTAACGCTCTCATCTGCCATTCCTGTAGATAAAATTCGCTACGATGACAAAGGTTTAGTGCCGGCAATTATCCAAGATCATCTGGATGGTACTGTGTTAATGATGGCTTGGATGAATCAGGAATCTCTACAAAAGACTTTGGAAACTGGAGAAACTTGGTTTTGGAGTCGTTCCCGTCAGGAGTTTTGGCATAAGGGCGCTACTTCTGGTCATATTCAGAAGGTACAAAGTATCCGTTATGATTGCGATAGTGATGCTTTGTTGATTGGTGTTGAACAGTTGGGTGATGTTGCTTGTCACACTGGGGAAAGAAGTTGTTTTCACCAAGTTGATGGGAAAATTACACCTCCACCAGCAGATATGTTATCTCAGCTTTTTCAGGTAATTTGCGATCGCCGTGATCATCCTAATGAAAATTCCTATACCTGTAAATTATTGGCTGGTGGTGATAATAAGATTTTAAAGAAAGTTGGTGAGGAAAGTGCCGAGGTAGTCATGGCCTGTAAAGATGATGATCCAGAGGCGATCGCCGGTGAAGTTGCAGATTTGTTTTATCATACCCTCGTCGCCCTAGCTCATCATCAAGTTGATTTAAAAGCCGTTTATCGCAAATTACAAGAACGCCGGAAGTAGGTGGGGAGATGGGGAGATGGGGCGATGGGGAGATGGGGAGATGGGGAGGCAGGGGAGGCAGGGGAGGCAGGGGAGGCAGGGGGAGAAAAGACTTTTTTAGCAATGCCCAATGCCCCATGCCCAATTACCTAAAATGTAAATGTTGTTCTTAGTACCCCTACCAATGTGGTGTCGTTGTTGCTGTCACCTTCGGGGTTAAATAAGACAAATGCACCAGGGGTAATGCTGACATTATCGCTAACTCGGAAACGATAATAACCTTCTAAATGGTAAGGTGTGGCTCTGTTGACTGGTGTACCGGAGTCACTGCTATATAGAGGTTGTCCAAATAATAAACCTGCGGAACTACCTTGTTGAAGAAGATCCTTTAAATGTAAACCTACCATCCAACTGGTGAAAGTAGTGGATGCGTCAAGACCAACAGCATCTTCTGCAAAGATAGCAGCGCCATAACCAGAAAAAGCAACTTGTGGAGAAAAGCGCCAGGTTACAGTTCCACCAAAGGAGTTGAGTTTTACAGGTACGTTCAGATTCGGGGTAGGAAAGTTTAAAGCAAAGACATCTTGGCTACTTAAACCTGTTCCTAAAATATTAATCTCATGGTAACTATTAGCGTAGTTTAAACCCACATCTATGGATTTGCTGGGTTTAAATGTTAGCTGGGCAGCTACTACACTACTACCACTAAATAATCCAGAACCCAAGGGTGTACTAGCTGTACTTTCAGGCAGGTTAGCATTCACACTACCATACAAGGCTCTTAAATCCAAGTTGGGGGAAAAACTGTAAATAAACCCGGCCGCAGATGCTAAACCTGTACCAGAAGTACCACCGGAAACTCGGAGAACAGGGTTTAAGTTACCAAAACGAGAAATTGATTCTTGTCCTTCTCCATAGAAGGGTGTAATAGCTGGGAAAGCATCGGAAACTTCCGCCGCAGTCCCCGCAAATAGGGTTAGTTTGTTGGCAACTGGGAAGATATACAGTAGTTTGTATAGTTCTACTGAGTTTGCACCAGTGGGAGTTAAGGTTTTTACGTCAATTCCAGGAAATTGGGGTTCAACCCCTGTTCTAGCACTACTAGCACTCAGGGCGGATGATAAGCCTAAAACATCTTGAACACCAGTACCTGCACCTGGGAAGTTATGAGCTTGTAAACCTGTGATCAGTAAGTCTTTCCCTGTAAAACTGGTCATCAGGTTTAAGCGGACTCGGTTGGTAAGAGTGATGTTGGGATCGTCTCCTCCGGGAGTTCCTCCAGTTGCACCAATAGCAGTGATAATGGCTTCTCCAGTGAGTTTGGTGGTGGTGGAAAATTGATTTGCTTCTAATTCTGCGGTACGTGCTTCTACTGCGTCTACTCTACCTCTGAGGGTAGCTAATTCCGCTGCAAAGTCTTCTTGTAGTTTTTGGATGGTGGCTAAGTCTTGTTTGGTGGCCATATCTGCTGTCGCAGTGGCGATGAGTTCGTTTACTCTATCTAAACAAGCGTTTAACCCGGCTGCAAATTCATAGCGAGTCATAGCGCGATTACCGCGATATGTACCGTTAGGATATCCCGCTATACATCCATATCTTTCTACTAGGGATTGTAAGGCCTGAAATGCCCAGTCTGTTGGTTGTACGTCTGATAGTTGGGAAACAGATGTTACTTGATCTGCTTGGTTATTTGTTGTGGGTTGGGGACTTTCCACCGCTATTGCTTGCATGGGTAAAAGTCCAGAAATTAAGGAAAGTAAGCCTATTTTTCCTGTGTTTCGTAAGTTAATTTTCATGTTCACTCCTCGCCGCCAAATTTTTACCATTTCAGATTAATATACATTGTGGCTCTTTAGTCTCAATTAGATATGAGAATGTACTTGCAACTAAGTTTATAGATAAAAACTGTTTACATCAGTTTAAACCAGTGTTTAAGATTTAGGCTATGTGTTGTTGATGCAAACAAGTTTATTCGGGTAGTTGCAATTGCTGGTAAAAATTCTTGGCCACAATATCCAGTAGTCTTATTAAATACTACTTACCTCTCCTGTGGATCAAAATAATTATTAATATTTTCTATATTTGTTATTAAACAAATCATAATTTATCTTAGTCTACCTACAGCAGCTTTCAGCTATCAGCGGTCAGCTATCAGCTTGAAAATCCTATTGGTTTTTTGATGTCAGTTTGTACCTCATTTACGTCGAAACTACTGTAACACTGATCTATTAGTAGCTAATAGTCTATGGTCACAATACTTTGGGCAAAATTATCCGAAATTAAAATTTTTGTAATTCTTATCATTTTCTGTCAATATCCTCACCTATTCCACAGGTTTTCCACAGGTAAATTGATGGTTCTCCACAAGCTACTGACGGACTAATCAACTTTTGCTGATTTGTTGGGGATTCTTTTATTGGATCAATAGCTGACAAATTAACTGAGTTTTTATTAACTTTTGTAACAATAAATAAATAAAAAGCTGATTATTCCGTGAAAAGTTTTTTTCAAGCTGCTAATTTTTAACATTTCGCAGCATTGACAAAACCACCCCTAATGAGTGCAAAATGATTCGACTTGTTTTTTCAGTCGGTTTGCTATTTCGTTAAAATCAACGTATTTAAGCAACAAGACTAAAAAATGTATGCAATGCTGCTCGGTTAAAAATATAATAGCTTACCTTTAAGCAAACAAGCGATTAATTTACAGTTTGAGTTTGTAATGGAGATTACAGACAATAACAAGATGAAGGAGGGAGAAAAAGCTACCTATTCTTAGGATGAGTGAGATTTTTGTATCACTGATTGAGTCAAGGTTATTTTAGACTCTAGCTGATATTCTCCCTTAATCCGCATATACCGATAAGTATTGATATTGATTGTAAGTTAGCCATCACCGCAAGGAAAAGATTATGAAAGCAACAGTAAACATCTTGACGGAGATTCCCGAAACACTTCACGAATCCTTAAAAGGATACTTAGAGACTCACCCAGACTGGGATCAAAACCGGGTATTAACTGCCGCACTGTCTTTGTTTTTACTACAAAATGGAGAGAGTGATCGCTATGCGGCTCGTGTTTATTTGGAAACTTTGTTTCAAAAGTGCTAGATACGCCCTGAAAATTTTGGTGGAGGGGTAGATGGGGAGATGGGGACTAGAAAAAGATGACCAAAAGAATGGTTTTGACTAAATTGATAGCTGTTTTTAGGGCGGGAGTATGTCAACCCATACCCTACACCCTAAGTATGAAGTTTATTCTGTTTGGGTAGCAGTGGTATTTTCAAATTTGTACCCAACACCACGTACAGTTTGAATTAATGCTGGTTGACTAGCATCAAGTTCAATTTTTTTGCGAATTTGACCGATGTGAACATCAACCACTCTTTGATCTCCGACATATTCATAATCCCAGACTTGTTGAATCAGTTCTGCACGCCGCCAAACTCGACCTGGATGACTGGCTAAAAAATGTAACAAATCGAATTCTAAAGCAGTTAAAAGAACGGGTTGATTGTTGAGTGTTACTTCTCTACGTACCGGATCAATCATCAGCTTTTCAAAGATGAGACGTTTTTGATCAGTGGTGTTTACCACTCGCTGTCGTCTCAAGATAGCTGCTACTCTGACTTCTAATTCTCCTAAACCGAAGGGTTTGGTGAGGTAGTCGTCAGCACCTTTGGAAAAACCACGAATTTTATCAGCTTCATCTGTACGGCTGGTGAGCATGAGAACAAACACACCATTGCGACTTTGCATTTCCTGACACAGATTAAAACCTATGGTATCGGGTAAGTTAACATCGAGAATTACCAAGTCTGGGTTAAATTGCTCAAAAAGAGCTAAGGCAGCCTTGCCGTCTTCGGCGGCCTCTACTTGATAATTTTGTTTGATTAAGAAGCGTTGAATCAAGTTCCTAACGGCCGGATCGTCATCAACTACAAGAATCTTGGCAGGAGCCATGACCATCACTTTGTACAAAAATTCATTATGATTAACAGGTAAGTGGCGTAAAATCGCACTTTTTTTGATTTTGGCAGTTCTGAAAAATTTACAAGGGTTAGGTTTCAGAATCCTGATTCTTCAGAGTTAACTGTAATTAAGAACTGTAATTACAATTATGAATGATATGGATACCCATGATGATAATAATCAGTCCTGCCATTCAGTATATCTACTAAATGCCAATTATGACCTGATTTGTAGCTTTTGGTTAAATTTGGTATCCTGTTTATTCAGTAAGATTAATGATGAGACATCGTTTTTATGTCATTCCGGGAAAAGAGAAAATTATGTAAAGAAAAATTAAATGACGTGTCACACCCAGACACAGATATTCTGAAATTAAGCAATGTGGGAAACTTCTATAACTAAACCTCTATAACTAAACTTCTATAACTATAGTTAAATTTATTGGGTGGAACAATCTCAGCCGTGTTAATATCCTGAGAGGGGATCAAAATATCTGGGAACAGTTGTTTTCACAAAAATAAGACGACTGAGTGATTTTTGATTCAGCCAAATCATGCTATTTGATTAATTTGATTAAAATTTAGACAAAAACCTAGCCCTAATCCGACAATTTGATAGACAAGGCTATACTTATGTTGACAAAGGTTGACATAAGTTGGTTAAGAAAACCCACTGCTTGATATATAATCATACAATATCAAGTGTTGAATTAAGACTGTTGCTGAGGCAAAAACAAAGCAATAATAGTGATGGTCTTTTTCAAAACCACAAATAAAAGAGAAATCGCGTTGAGCTACAGCGTGTAAGTCTATGGAGGGATAACTGCTCCCATGCTCCTGTTGAAGTAGAAAGTAAAGTCTAGTTTTGTCTAGGTTTTATATAGCAGAAAGTGGCGACCTTAACAAGTAGTGGTTAGTGTTACTTACCTACAGCACTTTGATCATATTCTACAATATAGATAATGGTCAGATAGATCATGTTAGCCTGTGGGCTGGGTAGTGCTGACACTTCCAGAGGTGAAGCAGGAAAAAATGTTAGGATTTGTTAGCTTTTTTGTATCGGCCAAATTAATATACTGTCATGAGCGATCAAAATCCCTACGAAAAACTTGGGGTATCAGAAGATGCTAGTTTCGATGAAGTTCAGGATGCCCGTAATCGTCTGTTGGCTCAACACAGCGGTGATGGTAAAAGCAGAGAATTGATTGAAACTGCCTATGATGCGATTCTTATGGATCGCTTGCGAATGCGCCAAGAAGGTAAAATTAAAGTGCCTGAGCGTATCCGTTTTCCAGAGATGCGAGTACCATCTGTGCAACAAGAAAGCCCTGCTCAAGAGGCGCAGTCACCAGCCTGGCTGCAACAAATTTTAGATCAGCCTAGCTTGCCAGAAATAATTTTACCGGGTGCTTGGTATCTGGGACTAAGTGCTATTAGTTTATTTATACCGACTGCCAGTGAGCAGGTTTTACAGCTAGGTTTGTTGTTAGGATTGGGGGTAAGTGTTTATTTTCTCAATCGCAAGGAAAACAAATTTGGTAGATCGGTTTTATTAAGTTTGGGTGGTCTAATTGTTGGTTTAATTATTGGGGGACTGATTGCTACATGGTTGTTGCAGCAAGTACAGCTTACCAGTGTTAGCCCCAATCAGTTGTCTAGCGTGCTGACTTTTATATTGTTGTGGTTAATTTGTAGCTTTTTGCGTTGATGTGAAGTTGGTTAGATTTGGTTAGATGTTGTTTAACCGATGGGATAAACTAATTCTCTCACGCTCCTGGCGGAGTCCTGCCGTAATGCTACGGTGGCGATCGCCTGGGTTTCTATTATGGTTAATTGGGAAATAGCCTGTTTAAGTGGTGCAATGGCTTGGGGGTTGACGCTTAATTCATCTAATCCCAAGCCGATTAAAATGGGTGCAACTAATGTTTCTGCGGCCACTTCCCCACATAGTCCTACCCAGATATTAGCAGCATGGCCAGCTTGAACGGTTTGTTGGATCATCCTGAGTACGGCAGGTTGTAAAGCATCGGCTAAGTCGGCTACTTTGGGATTAGTGCGATCGCCAGCCATGACATACTGACTTAAATCATTTGTACCTATACTAAAAAAGTCTACTTCTGGTGCTAGTTGATCGGCGATGGCCACCGCTGCGGGGGTTTCGATCATTATCCCCATTTCCATGTTTTCATCAAAAGCAATTCCTGCTTGTCGTAGTTCTGACTGTACTTGTACAAAAATCTCTTTTGTAGTTCTTAACTCCGTAACTGTGGCGATCATTGGCCACATGATTTTAATATTTTTATTTTTGCCACTAGCTCTTAAAATTGCCCTGAGTTGAGTTTTCAGTAGTTGGGGATGTTCTAAACACAGCCTAATTCCTCGTACACCTAAAAAGGGATTAGTTTCTGTGCTGGAAGGAATGAGATAAGGAAGTTGTTTATCTCCCCCGACATCTAGGGTACGAATAATTAAAGGTTTGTGATCTAAAATTTCGGCGATCGCCTGATAAACTTCCAACTGTTCATCTTCGGTGGGAGGCTGAGTTTTATCTAAATACAAAAACTCTGTTCTTAATAATCCTACACCCTCTGCACCATAATTAACAGCAGCTTTGGCATCAGCAACACTGCCAATGTTAGCAAAAACTCGGATATTCTGACCATCTTTAGTAGTTGCTGGTTGATGTGCTTTAACTCTGGCTTCTGCTTGGGCAATTTGCCAAGCTGCTCGTTTAGCTTCCAGTTTAGTCAATATTTCCGCTGTTGGATCTATCCAAACTTTACCACTTTCCCCATCCAGAGCTATTACCGTTCCACTATCTAAACTTAACACCTGGGAATCTATACCCAAGACTGCGGGAATACCCAAAGTTCTGGCAATAATGGCACTATGGGAAGTTGCACTACCATTCGTCATACAAATTCCCATCACCATTGCCGGATCTAATTTAGCGGTATCCGAGGGACTTAAATCTGTACCAACAATAATGGATGGTGCTTTTAAATTCAAGTCAGTGGGTAAATTACCCAGTAAAATTCTTAAAACTCTCCTCCCTATATCCACTACATCATCAACTCTTTCCTGTAAATAAGAGTCTTCTAATTTGCGATAGGAATTTGCTACCTCTTCCACTACTTTTTGCCAAGCTACTTCCGCATTTAACCTATTTTGAACGATGTGTTGGCGTGCTGCATCCAGCATCACTGGATCTGTTAAAAATAACAAATGGGCATCAAAAATAGCCGCTTCCGCATCACCAATTTGTAGGGATGTGTGGGATAGTAAGGACTGAATTTCCTGTTTAGCCACTTGAATGGCTGATTGTAACCTTTGCCACTCGACTTCTACGTTTTCTATGTGATATTCGATAATGGGAATAGATATGGATTGATAATAAACCACAGGGGCGATCGCCACACCAGCAGAAGCAGCAATACCTTTAAGTTCTCCTTGACTTAAATCAGTTACTTCTTTACTGGGTAGGGGTGGTTGTATAATTATCTCGCCTTCACCAAAATTGTTAATAATTAATGCTTGTAAAGCTGCTAATGCTGCTTGAGCATCAATACCAGTGGCAGTAATCAATAATTCATGTCCTTGACGGACTCCTAATGTAGCGACTTGATTGATACTATCTCCACGAACAGCTTCTGTATTTCTAGTTAAATTCTTGACCTTAATTTGTGATTGAAAGTTAGACGCTGTACCCACAAACTGAGCCGCTGGGCGAGCGTGTAAACCTAAGCGGTTGCGTACTGTCATGCGGAGTTCCCTAGTAGAAACCTGTACATTTCCTGTAACTTGCTGGTTAACATCTAGAGGACTACTAATCACATTTAACTGTGTAGCTTTTGCGACTAATGCCCCCTGAGCTTCGGTCATTACTTCTTGGATATTTTTAGCCGCCGCCGCCGCAACAACAGCCGCAATAGTACCTTCTACGAAAGGTGCTGCACAGAGATATACTTTTTCTCGTTGTTCTGGTGGTAAAAATTCTAATGCCATTTCTGCACTCATTAAAGCACTACCCAAATCCATTAGCACCAGAACACCATCATCAGAAAATACAGAAGTGATTGCTTCGTAAACTTGCATTACATCTGTACCTAGTGGATTTACTGAATCATCTACACCAGCGGCCACAGCAAGGGATACTTGACCTTGAACCATTTGTGTAGCTAATTCCTGGACTCCTAAAGCCAGTTTTTTACTATGGGAAACAATAACAATGCTAACCACTGTCATACCTTAGCCGTTTATCCCTTCAATTATGATTTGTGAACAGGAAAATGGCTATTTTATTTTAGGTTGTATTTATTTTTTTGAGGAGTATGATTAATTTTTGTAACAACGTATAAGAATGAAGAATTAAGAATGAAGAATTAAGAATTCAGTAGTCAGTAATTATGTATCATCTGGAGTTTATGAGTATTGTTAGTGAACAATTAGGAATTAATTTTGATACCAGTTTCCCTGAAAAATCATTTACACTTATTCCCATGAGTAGTTTTAGCTGACTGCTGATGACTGACGGCTGAATGCTTACATTGATTCTAATAGATTTTCCGTAAGATTAAGTAGTTCATTTAGTGAGTTTGGATTTAGTGGATGAGTTTTGAAACCGTATTGATCATTAATCATTAAAGTTTTTTAACTTGATTATCTGCCAATTTTAATAATCTTTGTGCTTCATTATAAGATGTTGTTCCTGATTTGACACTACTTAATTGATTCATAATTTTAATTATTTCCGCTTTTGCTTCATTTTTATTACTAGGTGGTGTAGCAATTAATCTTTCAATTTCTCTATTAGCTGAATCAAGAATTTCTTTCCCATCACTTTCATATTGACTGCGATTTTCAATAACTCCCAAATTAGTTTGATATTGGGCTATTAACTTTTGTGCTTCTACATAACTGGGTTCAGAAACCTGAATATTCTCTAATTGTTGAATTGCCTTTTTCCATAAAGCTGCAATTTGTTCCCATCTTTGGACTGTATGGGGTGGATTTTGGGCAGCTTGGGCTGCTGCTAAAGCGTACTGTTTTGCCGCTGCAATCAATGTGGTACTACGTGGATCAATGACAGTTTTTTGTTTAACTTGATAGGATGCAATTAATTTTTGTGCATCCACATATTGAGGATTTTCATTTGGTACTTTTTCCAGTCTATAAATTGCCTGTTGCCATAATTCCGCAGCTACTTGAGAATTTGTTGGTTGAATTTTTTGAGCTTCTAAATCAAATTCTTGAGCGGCGGTAATAAAACTACTTACCTGTGCATTCTCAAAATCACGTTTGTAGGCTATAATTTGAGTTTGGGCTGTTTTTCCTGCTAATGTTTGTTGAGAAATTTGATCTAATTTATCTATAGCTATTTGCCAATTAGCAATAGCTGTTTCTCGATCTTTTGTATTTTGAGATTGTGCATATTGCTGTTTTGCAGTTTCTAGAGAATTTTTCGCTTCATTCAACGGAACTAAAGCATTTTGATCCTGAAAAACTACAGCATCTAATCTTGCTACTCGTTCTCTGGCCTGTTCAAATTCATCTAGGGTAAATTGCCAACTACAACTAAACAAACTACAATAACGTTGAGGATAATAACCTAAAAACCAAACTGGTAAATTATCTAAATGTTTTTTGGCAATTTTTACCTTTTCTCCACCTAGTTCAATATCCGCACTGCTAGTAGCTCGACTAATTAATTGATCTGCTTGTTCTAAAGCATCTATCGCACCCCGATAATGATGATCCATGCTCATAAAACTAGGTAAGAGCAGAATTGGTACTGCTTGTGCTACAGGTCTGCGAATCATGGGATATGGTAAATTGACAAACCACACCACCCCTGCTGTACCTGCGATGAGAAAAGCTGCAAATTTGATTTTACCGAACATAATCACACCCAGAACTAAGTAAATCTGTCTATATCTAGTATTCCCGGTTCTGACTAGAAATAATACAAGGATTCACAAAAATTTTCCCATCTACAACCACTAGGTAGGGTTGCTACTGCTACCTACTATGAGAATAAATTGGAGTGTACTTCACTAGACTAGGAAACGCTATATTTCAGATGAACGCTGTTTTAATTACTGGGGTGTCAGTTGGAATTGGTAAAGCTTTTGCAGAATAATTAGCAAATAATAAAATAGCAACTCCTGAAGAAGTCAACTTGTAGATATTAATGGGTTAAAGATATGATTGCCTGTAGATATATCACCTATGTGGGTTAAATGTTTAGCAACTAAATCATGTAAAAAATCTTCTCCCTGAATTTCACCACTACTAATAAATCTTTCTACCTCAACTGCACCATCGGCAAAAAATTCTACTTCCCACCGTTCCCCAGGTACAGCAACATTTACCATAACGGTTTCCTCTCGGTTATGGGCTAAAGTGTAACTAATTTTATCTAGTTCTAATTGATTTAAGAAGGCAATGAGTTTGCCAAATCCATTATTATTCATTTGTCAAACCTCTTATCGCTCAATAGTTTACGAACTACCTTAAAACCTGAACTACATATACCTGGTTAACTGCACTCGATAGCGTTCTTTTTTAGTAACAGCAATTTCTCCAACTTCTAAACGCCCTTTACCACGAATTGCAATTAAATCTCCGGTTTTTAACTGTGAACTAGCTTGAGTGATTTCTTTCCAATTTACTCGTACATCACCAGCGTCAATTAAGTCCACCATTTTACTACGAGACATTCCAAAACCAGCAGAGGCGATCGCATCTAATCTTAATGATGCTTCTACTGTGGTTAATTCTTTCTTTTTCGGTTCTCTAATTTTTAATTCATTAATATCAATAGGTTGAGTTTTCACCGGTACAGAACGCACCTGTTTTAAACTCATTTCTAGAAATTCCACCAATTCAGGAACGACAATTGCTTGCGCTCCCCTTTCACCCAAAATAATAATATCGCCGGTTTTTTCCCTAACAATTCCTGTACCCAACATTGCCCCTAAAAAATCACGGTGTGTTGCTGTATCAAATAGGAAATTACCAGCTATTTCCAAAGCAGTAACAGCCACTTGAGATTCATCTAAAGGTAATTCAGAACGGGCGATCGCCACCCTTTTCCTTTCTGCTTGGGGATAACCACCCCATGCCACCAAATGCACCTCCGTCAAACGGCTAAAAGCACGTTGAACTTCCGCTAACTCTGGCGGAGACAAAAAATCAGTAAAGACCACTTCCCAGGTCTTAATAGCTTGTTCTGCTTGATCAATTACACGGGCGATGCTATCTCTATTTTCAACACCCTTTAAAATTTCTTCTCTTGGTAACATAGGTAATGGTGAGATGGGGAGATGGGGAGATGGGGAGATGGGGAGATGGGGGGTAGAAGATTTTTACCAATGCCCTATGCTCTATGCCCAAAATTATCCATTTTCTGCATAACCTTGGATATTTTCGGGGTCGTACTGACGTAGAATGCGGGTAGCTTGACGGGTGAGTGTTTCTGAACCTTGGACAACAATTAAATATTTACCAGCATTTAAACGGTTACGGTAGGGTAGCGCGTCACCACTACCAAAAACCAAACCTACACCACCACCGACAAACACACTACCCATAGCACCACTACCAGCGCCGAGTAAACCGCCAATAACATGATTACCGATTTCGCCAGCCCAAGCAAAGGTATTTAAGCCGGTAATGAGACTGAAAGTAGCACCAGCGAAAAAACCGAAGGGTACTAACCAAAATGCCATAAGTTTTACTTGTTTTTTGGCTTCTTCGTTAGGATCAATTAAACCAAACTCATCAGCGGTTTTGTATCCTTTTCCCAGGATAGTGCTATTGATCCCTTCTTTTTCTAAGCCTAAGTAAGCAGATTCAGCTTGGATACGGTCTGGTAATACGGCAACTAGGTAATTCATCGCGCTAAAAACATTTATCTACAAAAATTCTTATTAATTAACAGAGTATCAGCACTTTCACGCCATACTCAGTTTTGAGAAAGATTTTAGTTATTTGATGGTATCCAAAGGTTCACAAAAGTTATTCACCCCTTGTTTAAGGACATAGATTAAAACTGGGGTAGCGAGAATTTTGGGAAATTCAGGAATACTTGTCAAGTGTACCAGCATTCCAGATATTGAACCGTTTAGTAAATCATGGCGATATTCTTGTTCACATATAATAGTGCGCCATCTTTTTGCTAAAGCATCTAACCATTCAGAATTGGTTCTACCTGGTTCTTGTCCAATTTTGATAGCCAAAGTCATAGCAGCATCTTCTAAGTCTCCCTCGCAGTCCTCTATTAAGTCTAAGACTTCCATTGCTTGAGGATCATCTGCTAGTTGAGAGCGAAATTGAGCGATTTCTTGTGATGTAATTTTCATAAGATATTGAGAATGAAGAATTTAGAATGAAGAATGAAGAATTTAGGAGTCAGGAGTTCAGAGAATATGAAACTAAGTTTTCTCCCCATCTCTTCCTGTTCCCTGTTCCCTGTTCCCTGTTCCCTTCTTCAACTGAGAAAAGCCTCATTTTACAGTGTAATTACTGATAATGAGGCTTTTTTAGGACTTTTTCCTAGTTTTGATTGCAGCTGATCGCTTATGTTTACTTTTGAAAAGCCCTTGATGTAACGTGACGTTGTAATTCAATTAAGGCACGGTTGTAATCCAAAATAGCTCGAACACGGTTTCCTTCGGATCTAGTCAGTTCATTTTCAGCGTTGATCACGTCGGTTTGAGTTCCTACACCAGCTTGGAAACGTAAACGAGCGAGTCTTAACGATTCTTTAGCTTGTTCTAAGGCGACGTTAGCGGTTTGAACATTTTCCAGATTGGATATTTGGGTAGAGTAAGCCTGTTCTACTTGAAAACGGATTTGGTTACGTTGTTCCGTAAATTGAGTTTCGGCGATCGCCATATTCTTTTTTGCTTGGGCGGCTCTAGCTTTGGCTGCGCCTCCATCAAATAAGTTTATGGTAGCTTGTACTCCCACTGAATAACCATCACTGACGTTGATATTATCGTTAAAAATATCTAACAGATCATAACTAGCAACTAAGCTGATTTGTGGACCCAGGGAAGCTAAAGCCTGTTTTCTTTGTTGTTCACTGATGTTACGCTGTGCTAGTTGTTGTTGTAGTTCGGGGCGATTTTGATAGGCCAAAATGATACTATCTTCTAAACTCCGCTCCCACAAACCTGCTAACTGTACAGGATCAGCAGCGGCGATGTTGATAGATTGAGGCACATTTAACCTAACTGCTAACCTGCGTCTGGATATCGCCTGTTGAGAGAGGGCGTTAGTTAAATCTTGTTGGGCGTTGGCTAGGTTGACTTGCGATCGCAACACATCAAACCTTGTTCCCACACCAGCCCTTTCTAGTGCCACAGCATCTCTTAAACTGGCCTCAGAATTTTCCACTGCTGATCTAGAAATGCGGACATTTTCATCAGCTTGTTGCAAATTGTAGTAGTCAGTAGCCACACTGAGGCGAATTTCTTCAAATTGCCGTTCTACTTCCAATTCCTGAACCCGTACCCGTTCCTCTGCCTCAGTAATGGCAGCATTTCTTCTGCCAGAGGTATACAAATCGTATCTGAGTTGTGCTTGGGTATCAAAAGCTGTATTAGCTTCCGCATCGGGAGCATTAGGGTTTAACTGTTGAGCTTGTTTTGCGCCTAATGTGCTATTGGTGCTACGGCTGTTGCTAACTCTACCATTGACGGATACAGTTGGTAGTAGAGCCGCCTGAGCTTCTTTCAGAGCCGATTGACTACGTTCTAGCTCCAACACAGAAACCTGTAATTCGTTGTTATTCCGTTTAGCCAGTTCTAATGCCTGTTCCAAAGTCAGAGGTTGATTTTCTTGAAGTTTCACCTCTTCTGGCTTGGTAGGAAAGAGCAAAGGATTAGGACTAGGGTTGAGATTTTCGAGCGTTGGTGTGGAATTAGTAGTTGCTGCTGGCTCACTAACCTGGGCTACCTTGGTGGTAGGAGTTTTTGTTTGTGAACATTCCCCTGTTGAGAATGCAGCATCAGCCTGATTTTGCTTATCTAACTGTAAACACTTATGTAATGATGTTTGTTTTACAACCTTGGAATTAGTTAGAGCTATTGGTAAAATAGTTTTTGTCTTTGTTTTGGCTTTAATTTCAGCATTTTTAATTAAAGTCAATTTTGCAACATTATTATTGTTTGCTGTCTTGAGACCAACAGATTTATTTTCTGATTCAAGTAGCAAAGCTGACGAACTGTGAACTGAGTTCCGAGTTTGCTGTTTGTTGTTTACCACTGAGTTATTAAAATCGGTGGTACTAGCAAAACTAGGGACAGAAATGGGCTTTACCTGATCAACTTGAGGGGTATTAGCCCAAGCTGACTGGGTAGTTAATACAGCTACTGTTACACTAGGTAAGAAACTATGAAATAATTGTTGTCCTTTCACCGCATCTCCTCACACAAAACACTATCTAGCGGCAGAAAACTTGTCTTCACACAGAATATAGCACGATCATAAATTGAAGCAAAAATATGCTTATGAGAGGATTTAAGAGTCAGAACCCTGCTTATCTTCAAAGCGTTTGACAATGCGAGATAGTTCTGTCCTTTCATCCATAACAACGCGAGTTGGCGCACCACTGACAATGCGCTCGTAATTGCGGAATGAATCTTTAATATTGGGTCCATCTGCCGTAATATTGTACTCTCGAATTCCTTTATCGTGCCAAGAACCTCTCATTTTAAATACGTTGATTGCCCGTGACATTTCACCATGAATTTCTACGTATTGCAACATGAGAATTGTATCAGTAATAGTAGAAATGTGAGAGTCAGTGATGGAATGTGATCCCATAAATTGATCGCTGGTGTTGGTAAAGAAACCCGTAATTTCTTCCTGTTTAGCGTAACCTGTAACCCCGATCACAAACTGGCGAAAGGCGTTGTTACTGACACCTCTAGCTAATGCTGAAAGGGAGTCAATGGCAATGCGGGCAGGTTTAAAATCAGCGATTTCCGATTTAATAATTTGTAAGTGATCTTCCAAGCCTGTAGATTCAGGATAGGTACAAATTATTTTCAATAACCCCTGGTGTTCTAATTCTTCAAAGTCAATACCCCAGGAATAAGCATTCCGAGATAATTGGGCGCGGGATTCTTCGTAAGCAAATAATATAGCTCTTTCGCCGCTGACACAACCATCTTGAATAAACTTACTGACTAGGAGGGTTTTACCTGTACCAGTTGCGCCGGTAGCCAAAATAATGGAATCTTTAAAGAAACCACCCCCACACATTTCATCCAAGGTACTCACCCCTGAAGATACACGGACATTGGATGATCTTTGGGTTAAGCGCATCGCGCCCAAGGGGAAAATGTTGACTCCATCATTGGTAATGGTGAAAGGATATTCACCTTTCATGTGGGTTGTACCGCGCAGTTTGAGAATTTCAATAGTACGCCGGCGGCGTTCACCTTCTAGTACATTCCTGACTATAACCACGTTATCGGAAACAAATTCCTCCACTCCAAAGGAAGCTACTGGTCCATATTCTTCACCCCGTTCTGTGGTAATGATGGTGGTGACGGATAATTGTTTAAGGCGAGCTACTAATCTAAATATCTCTCTTCTCACAACTCCTACAGCTTCATATTGTTGAAATACTGCTGTAATTGAGTCAATAGAAACCCGATGAGCTTTATATTTGCGGATGGCGTACTGTAGACGCTCAATTAAAGCTGATAGATCAAAGTTACCCACAATATCTTGACCTTCAGGATCAGGGGAAGCATCGAGGATAAATAATTTTCCCTCTTCAATCAGTTGTTGTAAATTCCAGCCAAAAATATGGGCATTTTTGATAATGTCGCTGGGTGACTCCTCAAAGGTAACAAAAACTCCTGGTTCATCAAAGTAGGTGATGCCATTATAAAGAAATTGTAGAGATAATAGGGTTTTACCTGTACCAGAAGTACCACTAACTAGGGTGGTTCTGCCGACTGGTAAACCGCCATGACTGATGTCGTCAAAGCCTTCAATCATGGTGCGGATTTTTTCTACTCCTCCCACAGATGGTTGTTTTGGTTCTTGTTGCTCTTGATCACTCATTGCTGATTAATAAATTGGTATTTCACCGGTTTTTTTTAAGTTTTGCTGGTCGTCAATTACCACTGAATATGAATTTTATAACTAAGTTGTTTTATTATTCCCAGTCTTCTTCATTTAGTTCCTCATAGAGTAGGTCTAGACCTATTAATACTCTTTCTCGATCTGAAAGATCACCAATGATTTTCCGCACGGGAGGGGGCAAAATTTTTGATAATGTGGGTGTAGCTAAGATTTTGTCTTCCTCTGCTAGTTGAGGATTTTTGAGAACATCAATTACTTTGAGGGCGTAAACACCTTGAAACTCTTGCTCCAGGATGTTTTTGAGTGTGCTTAATGCTCGCACAGAGTTGGGTGTGTTCCCAGCTACATATAATTTGAGAACATAGGTTTTTTTGGCTTTATTCATAAATTTACAGGTTATTAATGGTGAAAAATAGTAATCCTAAATATTCTACTTTGTTTGCTCGATTTAGTATATCTATTAATTTTTTTTAGAGATTGACCCCCTGTAAATTTCACATAAATTTGCCAGCACATCTATTAGTGTTAGTCTATAATCTAGTATTGTTTCATCACTTCTACCTTCTAGTTTTAGTTGTTTGGAAAACTCATCTATTAGTTCCATGTGAATTTCTATTATTTGTAACACAGGAATGTTAGCATAAAATAGTTTATTTATAAATTTATCTATTTTAGTTTTTAAGGTTTCGTCAGCAACGAAGTAATCAATCAAAATTTCTCTGTATTCCGATTTTAACTGTTGTAAGGTTTCTTGCTTTTTGGCAAGACTCATTTCTTGAAACCATTGAGGATCTTTTTGTTCATGACACGCTAAAACTTGAAAATTTTGATCATGGTGAATTATGTATTTATTATTGTCATATTTTCCGCTGCTGTCGTGGTGAATATTCAAAGTTATCAATTTTGGCTGCCAACTGTTACATAATTGGTAGTATGTTTGGAATATAAAACTCTGGATCTGAACAGTTAAACCTTGTAGTTTTTTGACTGCATCAGTGTTATGTAAATATTTTTGAATTTGTGGTGGAGAAAGTGGACAAATTAATAATACAGGTAATATCATTTATAGTTTATGTTGTTTATATATTTTCGTGATCATGAAGAAGTAAGTTGCATGACTGATTTTAAGTTTTTCGGACTTGAAATCACAAACTGAGGGTCAATGGTTGGTTATCTTAGTTTTTATCATTTATGCTCAGTCAACAAATAGATATTGATAAATAATCATGAATGTATCTATTTGGTGAGATTTGGTGAGATCAGTCTGTAGTTAGTTAAGCTATCAAGGATGTAACTTGTATTATCCTATGGTTGGGTTTTCAATTTGCAAACCGTCAATTCAAAAGATACCCAAAATTTAATTTAGCTGGTTACTCCTGATAGATGAAATAGTCATTTGATATTGTCTCTATTTAGATCCAATTGCTACCGGCTACATAGCATTTCCTACACTTTCTTCACTCAGTTTTGTTTGATTTTAACTATTCTACTGCTTGCAAGCAAGTATAAGTGATTTTATTTGTATACTGACAAATTAGTAGTTTGAGGTTAAATAGTCGTCATGGAGAAAACTATTAACAGTATACAGGTGTTTTTGATTTTAGCTGTTTAAACACTATTGATTTGAAGTTAGCGATAAGCTACGCGCTAACATGAGAATGATTTTAATTTAATATACAGATGTAGCCATTCGGATAAGGACATGATTGGTCTTTGAAACCTAATAAAAATAAGGGGTTTACTCTTGGATGAGTGCCTCTTGGCTCTTGCCTACTGCTATATGTTTCGAGATTTTACTCCTTGATTAAGATACATGAAAGACATTAAAGTAATGTCTCATTCTCAATCATTATAATTCCTCAAGGTTCTAAAACAAGTATTTGGGGCGATAATTGTTTTAGCTTTAACTATCAAATAGGAGTTGCAAAATAGATTCACTTACAGTCTACAGTCCTATTGTCCGCTTCGGGGCAAGGGTGACATAAACAAAACAGGTGAGGAAACTAGAATTAAGCTTTACTTAATCTTGTATTTCATCACTATCAAATATTTCATTTAAACAAATTAAGCACTTTTAGCCTCTTTTGTGAGGACATGGCTTCAGGCATAGAAATTATCAGCACTTTGGCAGATAAATAATGTCAGAGGCTAACACAGGAAAAAACCCCCTAAGCCTTATGTTAATGCTACATTACCCACTTTATGAATTCATAGCAACTGTACCCACTTGTCGAGAAACAACGACTCTGGCGGTTGCGCTGGAGATTTTGGAGAAAGAGCAGTGTGATCGCTTGGTAGTGGTGAACCAACAAGAGTACCCTGTCGGATTACTGTATTCTAGTTGTCTAATTCCCAAATTGATAGCAGCAGCTAGTGGAAAAACATTTTTAAATTTACAGCAGCCAATTTCTACTCTTAGTGGGAGTCTTATTTCCAGAATAGAAACAATTCCAGCTTCTGAGCAGTTAGAGAATTTGAGCTTATTTTTAAATTATCAACACAAGCAAGGAAATAGAAATTTAGATTGGGCTTTAATTGACTCCGATGGTAAGTTTTTGGGGCTATTAAATCATCATAGCTTACTCAGTTTTTTGGCTAAGAAAAAAATATCAATTTATGCTGATAATCATGTCAAGGTGACTGATTTAAAATCTCCATCTTATCAGCAGAATGAATATTTACCAACTAGAAATAATTTTTTAGTGCAGTTACTAGAAAAACTACCTTGGCCTTTGATGTTACAAACAAATCAAGGTGAGATCATCACCAAAAATCCGGCTTGGTGGCATCAGTTGGGAGTATTGAAAGATCCAGAGGGAATTAGATTACAGGTAGAAAATATTCTCTCGGCAATTAATTCTCAAGATTTAGAATACGTCAATCATGCTGTGATGAAATTACATCCTGAAACTAATCGGGTGAGTAATTCACTAGATCAACAGCAAAATCTTTCCCAATCAGTTTTAACGATGATGGAGGATTTGCAAATACCTGCAAATACTTCTAGTCAATGTTTTTTAAATTCCCAAAAAGGGACTTGTACTTGTGTGGTAGAAGTACATGGTGGTCAAGAGCGAGTATGGCAGTTTGCTAAAATTCCTTTAGATGTTACTGATTTACAAGTATGGACTAATGATCTCAGTGTGAGCCAAGATCCAATATTTTCACAAAAGGATTTGTATTTAGTCTTGGCTACGGATATTACAGAACAACAACAATTGTTTAAAGAATTAGCGGCTAAAAATGCGGATTTAATTCAACTGAATCGCCTCAAGGATGAGTTTTTAGCTTGTATTAGTCATGAATTAAAAACACCGCTAACGGCAGTGTTAGGTTTATCGAGGTTATTGGCGGATCAACAATTAGGAAAACTCAATGAACGCCAAGCTCGTTATGCTACTTTAATCCATCAAAGTGGTCGTCATTTAATGAGTGTGGTTAATGATATTTTAGACTTGACCCGGATGGAAACAGGACAGATGGAACTGACTCCTTCACCGGTACAAATTCGGGAGGTTTGCGATCGCGCGTTAGTAGAAGCGCAAACAATGCACGGCCAACCTAGTCACCCTCCAGGTGTTGATGAAAACTCAGAATCAGATTATCAATATAGTTTGACTATTGAACCTGGTTTAGAGGAAATGGTGGCGGATGAGTTACGTTTACGGCAAATGCTGGTACATCTGTTGTCTAATGCCTTTAAATTTACCGAAACTGGAGGAGATATAGGGCTACGGGTGAGTCGTTGGGAGGGATGGATTGCTTTTACTGTCTGGGATACAGGAATTGGTATTCCTGAACATCAGCAACATTTGATTTTTCAAAAGTTCCAACAATTGGAAAATCCCCTCACTCGTCAATTTGAAGGTACTGGTTTAGGACTGGTTTTAACCAGGGCTTTAGCTCGGTTACATGGTGGAGATGTGAGCTTTTTATCTCGTGAAGGTAAAGGTAGTCAATTTACATTATTATTGCCCCCTACTCCTCCAAAAACTAGCTTTACTGATACAGAGGGAGTAACTACAGAATCTCATCCACCTATTTCTTCCCAGCGTTTAGTTTTGGTGGTGGAAGCTGTAGCTAGATATATAGAAGATTTAACCCAACATCTCAAAGGTTTAGGTTATCGGGTGGTAATTGCTCGTTCGGGTACAGAAGCTCTAGAAAAAGCCCGACGGTTACAACCAAAGGCAATTTTTTTAAACCCTTTACTACCGTTGCTTTCTGGTTGGGATGTGCTAACTTTACTCAAATCTGATGGTGCAACAGGTCATATCCCGGTAATTGTGACTGCGACAGGAGCAGAAAAGGAACACGCTTATACTCATCGTGCGGATGGTTTTTTGAGTTTACCTGTAGAACATCAATCTTTAGTGCCGATTTTAGAAAGATTATGTACTGTTCCGAAAGAGGAACAAATCAGTTCAGAAAATCAGGACTTGGGTATAATTTCCAATCCTCTGCGGATTTTGCGCTTAGTAAATCCTAGTTTAGAAATTGTGAGTCTTCAACCTTCCCTGGGAGAACATCGAGTGATTGAGGTGGATGATTTAGATCAGGCGGAACTGTTGGCGCGGGTGTGGCAGTTTGATGTGATTTTGTTGGATGTTGATACTGATACTGCCCAAAATTATCTCCAACATTTAACTAAGTATAAAAGGTTAGCAAAATTACCTTTAGTGACTTGTGATGTGGCTACGACTTTGGCCGCTTCCCAAATACCAGGTTTAGGAGTATTTCCTTGTTTAACTCCTCTGGGTAAAGAAAATAGCTCTAAAGATCAGCCCGATCCTTTACTCTCAGTGTTACAAATTGCTTCTAATATTGGTTGTCCACCGAATGTTTTGGTGGTGGATATGACGATGTTGCAAGATTTACCAAAACTTCAAAGTCAGCAATCTCAATCTTTTACTGATTTGGGTTCAGAGTGGTTTCAAGCGTTAATTCAATATTTACAAACTGCTGGTTTGAAAGCCGCTATGGGTATTTTTTGGGGAGAAATTATTCAACAAATCCGTCATCAAAGTGTTGATATGATTTTAATTTGTGTGGGTGATTCTGCTGTTAATCCATCTGTGAAAAAAACTTTTAGTGATTTATCGAATTCATCGTTAAAATTACCACCAATTTTAGTTATTGATCAAAGATTAAATCAAGTGCAAAAAAAAGTGAGACCTACAAGAAAAAGTCATAGTAAATCGAGGGATGGTGTGGTTAATAATTTAGATGATTTGACTGCGGGTATAGCCACTAAAGTTTTACCTCGTTCTATTTCTATGGCTGATTTGTTGAGTCAGATTAATCTGGCTTTGGGTAAAAAGTAAGTGGGTGTTAAAAATTGTTGTTATGACAAGGGAATAGGGAATAGGGAATAGGGAATAGGGAATAGGGAATAGGGAATAGGGAATAAATGAACTCTTTACTGTCACCAGTTATCAGTTATCAGTTATCAGTTATCAGTTATCAGTTATCAGTTATCAGTTATCAGTTATCAGTTATCAGTTATCAGTTATCAGTTATCAGTTATC
>RDXV01000239.1 GCA_004292695.1 Nostocales cyanobacterium
GTAAGCACCCCCAGCTTTTAATATTGCTAACAGTCCAATTACCATTTCCGCACTACGTTCTACGGATATTCCCACTAAACTATCCGCTTCCACTCCCAGAGATATTAAATAATGGGCGAGTTGGTTAGCTTTGGTATTCAGTTGTGAATAGGTTAATTGTTGATTTCCGTAAACTACGGCGATCGCGTCGGGGGTTTTCTCAACTTGCTGCTCAAATAACTGATGAATACATTGATCGGCGGGATAGTCTGTTTCTGTTTTGTTCCACTGTATTAATATTTGCTCTTTTTCTGCTGGAGTCAGTAATGATACGGTGGATAATGGCTGTTGCGGATCGGCTGTAATTGCTGTTAATACTTCTTGGTAATGCTGGATCATGCGGACAATGGTTGTCCGATCAAATAAATCTGTATTGTAACAGAATACACCTGTCAATCCTTCCGGTACATCCCAGAGGTGTATTTCTAAATCAAATCTTACCGTATCTAAACCTAATGGGATTTCTTCAATATTGACACCAGGCAGATCCCAAGGAGAACTAGGCGCGTTTTGCAGGGCAAACATCACTTGTACCAAGGGGTTACGATCTAAATTCCGTTCTAATTCCAGATGATCTACCAACACTTCAAAGGGTAAATCTTGATGATCGTAGGCGGTTTGTGTTACCTGTTGCACCTGTGCTAACAATTCTGTAAATGAGGCGGTGGGGGAGACGTTGAATCTCAGAGCCAAGGTGTTAACAAAGAAACCTATTAATTGTTCTATCTCCGTTTTATTACGGTTAGCAATTGGTGAACCAATGACCAGATCCTTTTGTCCACTGTAGCGAGACATGAGGATCACAAAACCAGCCATTAAGGTCATGTATAAGGTTGTACCAGATTTTTGGCTGAGTTGTTTGAGTTTTTGGGTGAGGGAACTATCTAACTGAATAGGTTGGAGATCACCGTTAAAGGTTTGGATGGGAGGACGGGAACGATCTGTAGGTAGCGCTAAAATCGGTGGTGCATCTGCTAACTGCTGCATCCAGTAATTTAACTGACGATCTAAGGTTTGATCCGTTAACCATTGACGTTGCCAAACTGTGAAGTCAGCATATTGTATAGTTAATTCTGGTAAGTTTACGGAACTGTTAGTGACAATTGCCCGGTAATACGCGGATAAATCAGTGATGAAAATACCTAAAGACCAACCATCAGCGGCGATATGGTGAATTGCTACAGCGAGGAAATACTCTGTAGAGGAAAGTTGCCAGAGTTTAACGCGAATTACCGGATCATTAACTAAATCAAAGGGTTGAGAAATTTCGGCGATCGCCAGTTGTTTAACTTTCTCTCTGGGATCTGCTTCCTGTTGCAGATCAATAACAGGTAAATTGATGGACAGATGGGGATCAATAACTTGAACCGGTGAGTTATCCTGCATACCGAAGCGAGTTCTTAGCACTTCGTGACGGTCTACCATAGCTTGGAATGCTTGTTCTAAGGCTTTAACATTCACATCTCCAGATAAACCCACAGCAAAACTCATCGTATAAGCGCCACTATCACCTTCCAACTGATGGACAAACCATAATCTTTCTTGCGCCCAAGATAGAGGTATATTTTCTCTAGAAGCGACTGGTGCGATCGCCGGAATATTACTATCCGCTTCAGTTTGTTGTTTTTCCAAAACTACCTGACTAAATGCAGCAATAGTTGGAGACTCAAACAAACTCCGTAGCGGTAAAGTCACATTAAAAGCAGTTTGTAACCGAGAAATTACCTGAGTTGCTAACAGAGAATGTCCACCCAAGTCAAAGAAATTATCATAAATACCAATAGGTTCAACCTTTAACACCTGTGACCAAATTTCCGCTAACTGCGCTTCTACAGGGGTACGAGGTGCAACAAAATCTTCCCGATCTATGTATAATTCCGGTGCTGGTAAAGCACGACGGTCTACTTTTCCGTTTGCTGTCAGCGGTAAAGAATCTAAAAATACAACAGCAGCAGGAATCATATAATTAGGTAATCTCCCTTTCAGGAATTCCCGCAACTGACTAATATTAGGTTGCTGTTCTTTCTGGGGTATCACATAAGCAACCAAACGCTGATCACCGGGAGTATCTTCACGGACGATCACACAAGCAACCTGAACATCAGGATGATCACCCAGAGTAGCTTCTATTTCTCCCAATTCAATACGGAAACCACGAACTTTAACTTGGTTGTCAATTCTTCCCAAATATTCAATAGTTCCATCAGGTAAATAACGTCCCAAGTCACCGGTTTTGTAAAGAGTGGGAGAAATATTTACCTTCTGACTCCTGACTCCTTGATCTCCTGACTCCTTGATCTCCTGAATAAATTTTTCCGCTGTTAACTCAGCATTATGCAAATAACCTCTACCTACACCTGCACCACCAATATATAATTCCCCAGGAACACCCACAGGAACAGGTTGTAAATATTGATCAAGAATATAAATTTGAGTATTAGCAATAGGACGACCAATAGGTACAAACTGACCATCAATTTGGTAATTACAATTCCAGAAAGCTGCATCAATACAAGTTTCCGTAGGACCATAAAGGTTATACAAACTCACATTTAATTTACTCAACAATTCCCGTTGTAAAGATACAGATAAAGCTTCACCACCACAGAAAACTCTAGTTAAAGATGTACAGTTTTCAATACCTCCCCGTTCTAACAACATTTGCAACAAAGAGGGAACAAATTGAACGGTTGTTACCTGACATTCTCTAATCAAATTAAACAAATAATCAGCATCTTTATGACCACCAGGTGCTGCAATTACCAACTTTCCACCCACTAACAAAGGTGCGTAAAATTCCCAAACCGAAGCATCAAAACCAAAAGGTGTTTTTTGCAGAATAATATCTTCCGCAGTAAACAAGAAAGTTTCTTCCATCCATAAACTATGGTTGTAAAGATTAGAGTGATTTATTAACACACCTTTAGGAGTTCCCGTAGTTCCAGAGGTATAAATCACATAAGCTAAATCTTCTGGTTTCACCGCAGTTACAGGATTTTCTACATTATGATTAGCGTTATTATTAGCGATAATTTGCCAATTGCTATCTAAACAAATTACATTTTCACAATGTGTATATAACCTATTAACCAGCGAATTTTGAGTGAGTAATACAGAAATTTCCGCATCTTCTAAAATTAACTGTAAACGTTCCGTAGGATATTCAGGTTCAAGGGGAACATAAGCACCACCAGCTTTTAATATTCCCAAAATTCCAATTATCATTTCTAAAGAACGTTCTACACAAATTCCCACCAAGCTATCAGGTTTCACACCCAAAGATATTAAATGATGTGCTAACTGATTCGCTTTTTGATTTAATTCAGAATACGTTAATTCTTGATTTTCAAATACTACCGCAATTGCATCAGGAGTTTTATTAACTTGGGACTCAAATAAATGATGAACACATTTAACAGGTGGATATTCTCTATAAGTTTGATTCCACTCTCCTAACAAAGTTTGTTTTTCAACTTCCGTCAAAATTGTTAATTGTTGAATTTTTCCTTGGGGTTTTTCTACAATTCCTAATAACAGAGTCAAGAAATGATGCAACATTCTGTAAATAGAATCATCATCAAAACGACTCAAATCGTAATTAACAGTAATTTCCAACTGTTTACCAGGTCCAGTAGAAATAGTCAGAGGATAATTAGTTTGTTCAATACCTTGGAAATTATCAACCTGTAAACCACCATGATGTTCTTCTACAGCACTATCTATAGGATAGTTTTCAAACACGAAAATACTATCAAATAAACCAGTACCTCTACTCACATCACTCCATCCTTGAATATCCACCAAGGAACAATAAGAATACTGTTCACTTTCTATCTGTTGCTGTTGTAATTCTTTCAATAAAGAGAGAATATCACCATTTTCATTAACATTAACTCGCACAGGTAAAGTATTAATAAATAACCCTACCATTGACTCCACACCAGGTAAAGAAGGAGGACGACCAGAAACAGTTGCACCAAATACTACATCATTTTCACGACTGTAACGAGATAACAATAAACCCCAAACACCTTGCAGTAAATTATTTACAGTTAATTGATGTTGTCTGACAAAATTAGTTACAGTATTTGTTTGTTCAACAGTCAAAGCAGCGACCTGTTTTTTGTAACCAGATTGAGATTTTTGACGAGATACAATTTTATCAATATTCAAAGGAGTTGCAGCAGTAAAACCACTCAATTTATTTTGCCAAAATTCCTGTGCAGTGGTTTGTTTTTGCTGTTGTAACCAACTTATATAATTACGGTAATTCAAACTAGGTGATAATTCAACATTTACACCATCAATAATTCCTTGATAACAGTCAATTAAATCTTTCCACACCAAAGGTAAAGACCAACCATCAAGCAATATATGATGATAACACCAAACAAATTGATATTTATTATCTTCTAATTGCAGTAAATACAATCTCATTAATGGAGTTTTATCAAATTGAAAATCTTGTTTTCTTTCCGCTTGTAAAAACTGTTCTATTTTTGTTTGTTGTTCTATTGTTGATAATTCTCTCCAATCTTGAATTTCAACATTTATATTTACATCTTTATGAACAACTTGTACAGGTTGACTCAAAGATTCCCAAATAAACGCAGTACGGAAAATTGGATGATGATTTACTACATTTTGCCATGCTGAAGCAAAAGCATTAACATTAATTTGGTTATTGAAAATACCAGTTAATTGTTCAAAATAAACACCCGTTTCTGGATTATACAAACTTTCAAACAACATCCCTTCTTGCATTGGTGACAAGGGGTAAATATCCTCAATATTCTCTATATCAAAGTTATTTACAACTAAATCTAATTCTGTTTGCTTCAGTTTTATTAATGGAAAGTCTGAAGGTGTATATCCTACATTTTCTGGTTTTAAACAATGATTAATGATTGTTTGT
>RDXV01000075.1 GCA_004292695.1 Nostocales cyanobacterium
CGTGTTAGCCTGTGGACTAGATAGTGCCGACACTTCTAGGGTGAAGCAGGAAGAAAAAGCTGGCTCTTGTTAGCATTAGTTAGCTTTTTTGTATCGGCAGTTATATAAGCAACTTTTTGAGAAAATATTTGCAGGTTGGCATTAAATACTAGGTTTTGTGGCTTAACTCGACCATAGTAGCAACTGCGGGGGTAGAGGAAAGTATCTTTGTCTCTTTGATTTGGCATTTTTATATTCCCATAAACCAGATTTGGCTAAGGTAGCATCGAAACCGTCACGGAAATTATTCCCTTGTTATCCCATTTCTGGACTTTAATTTATGATTTTTAACCTTGATTTGTGGTAAATCTTTCTTGTCTTTGTATAGGTAGCAAATTTCAACCAGCGTATTCCAAATTTCTAGAGAACCATGAAATTGACTAATGACATCATCAACAATTCTGGAGACATTTTGCTGAAAAAAGTCTGGTTCAAATCCATAGAATACTCTCGATAAATTATTAGCAAATAACTGGAGAGATTGTTTACGTTCTTCATTTTGGGTAGATTCTGAAGCTTTGATTACCTGAGTATGTATTGCTGAGATTTTTTCCAAAATTTCCTCAGAGTCTAATAAGGTTACTTCCCCTGAGTAATGAAATTTGATTCCCAAATCATTAAGTTCATAAACACTACTTTTAATTTTCTTTTTCAGTAGATTACATATTTCCTCATTAAATATCTCACTTGCTAGAGGATTACGCATATAGTTATTTCTGATATGGTTTTGGACAGCATCAACGTGTGCAGCTACAATACCTTCTTGCTGTATCCATAACCTATAGATATAATCCTCAAACCTGAGTCTAGTTGGAAAAAAGGGTGGTAAACCCAAGCGATTATCATATCCTGCTACTCCGCAATCCATTCTCCAGTTTTTGTTAGTAATTACTGGTCTAAAATTCGTGAGAATATAAAAATCATTCAAGTCATTAGGACTGATTTGAGTTTCATCATCAAGATACATATTCACGAAATCAATGGTATCAATATCGTTAGTTCCTGTGCGAAATGTTTGGGCAATTTTCACAATGGAATTATTTAATACTGTTCCTTCCTGTAGTACAAGACTGTTCTCTCTGAAATAACCCTTAGTGGCGTTAGTTTCTAAATCCATTGCTGTGTCAATGAGAAATTCTCCTGTTTCAAAGTTTTCAGGTACATGACTCGCTTTTTGACCAAGAACATCACCAAAAGCAGTGAGTAAATCAAAGGATTTATGAACAAATCTTTCGTCATTAGGTTTGACTAATTTACCTCGACATATTTCGGAACTTGATAAAGATTCTGGTCTAGTTTCCATCAAAGCATAAGGTCGCATATCATCATCTGCACTGACCATAAAATGCCCAAGGGTATACATCAATGTAAAGTTACGATTGCCACCATAACTAGGTCGAAATAGGTTTTTCACAAGTGATTCCAATTTGCGATCGCGTAGTCTTTCATTTAAAAAAGTAATAAACTGCTCTTTTTCATGAGGTCCAACATAATATAGATCGTTGACAGTCTTCGTTTGCTCTAAAAGTTGGTAGTATTTTTCGTAATTACCAAGAGTTGAATCATCAAAAACAATCATTTTGATTGCGTGTCCGTTTACCCAGAAATTTTCATCATATTTCTCGATAGTTTCGGCTACATCTCTGAGTCTATGAGTGGGAATTACAAAGATAGTTTCTTTTGATTTCATAATTGCCTTTGATTGTTTTACATGAAGTTGAAAAATTTACACCTTTCTTGTAACTTTTAAAAGTTAAAAGTGGTTCTGAATGTACCAATTACTGCATCATCATTGTCGGAACTTTGACCAGGATTTGTTAACCAAATTATTCCTGGAGTGATAGAAATATTGTCGCTGAGACGATATTTATAAAAGCCCTCAACGTGATATGGTTTGTCACTATTGTTATTACTCAGATATGGTTGAGCGCCTACAAAAAACCCTAAAACATTGCCTTTTTTACCCAAATCTGGCATCGCTAATCCCAACCCATAACTCCAAACTTCACCTTGTTTTTGAGCAATTAATGGCTGATTAACTTCCGCTTTGACACTATCAGTTTCATTAATTGAAACTAACAAAGTCGTTATTAAACTCACGGAAATTAACACTGAATTTTTCCCCAATAGATGAGACATTTTGATTTTCCTCACATCCGGTTTATTTAGAGAACGATTTACTTACTACTAAGAAGACTTATTCCAGATTTTTTCTAAAATCTCTATTTGCTGTCTTCTTTCAGTAGTCATTTCTTGAGCGATATCAGGAACTCGCTTTTGGTTATTATTTAATAGCTCAATTTTGCTGCTAATTTCTCTTGAAGCCAGACGAGTCTGTTTTTGACAATTTCTATACCTTAAAAAGCATCCTAAAATCAAGCCAATAATTGCCAAACTTACAAAAGATACTGCCAGATAACCAATATATGGTTCAGGGTGATTTACAGATTTAGGCTGACGAGGCTGAGGGATAATACCAATGGAAAAAGTAGGCTGAATATGAAAGTTATTGAAGTTCATAACATAGCTATAAATAGCCAATCATAAAAATGAGAACCATAATTATGAAGTGGGGTTTAATTTCTTACTAAATTCAGAAATTGGTGAACAATTTTTGAGATTTCTGTTTTCAAATTGCTAGGAATTGAATTTAATTCAACGACTAAAATCAGACAAGCAATAGTAAAAGCAATCGCAGTGACACTGATGTGGCACATTTTGTTTAACTTGTGTCTATTCTTCCTATAAATAGTAGTTGATTTTCTCTCTTTTACAGGAGGTACAGCCGCCGCCGCTAAACGAGGACTTAAAAACTCTGCTACTTTTCGCGCCAGTTCTCCACCTTCAGTCTTCGCAGGAAAGTAATACCAATCTTGTGTTTCAGGATTAAAAACTGTGCGGGAATAAACATGATTATTTGCAATAGCACTTACAGAAGTTGGTGAATTTTTTTGAGGACTCAAATCAAAAAAAGGAGTTTCAAAATAGTCATCTATATTTGTGGTTTTAGCATTACCTAATGAACTATTCAAATCTATCAGTGCCTCTGCTGCAAAGTGATAGCGTAGTTTAGTTGCTGGCTGTACTAACTTACAGAGAATTTTCTCTAAAGAAAGACTGATCGGTGCAACTAAATATGACTGCCATATCCACATATCTTCACTACAATCATATAAATCAAAAGGCGACATTTGAGTTAATAAATGTAGACAAGTAACACCCAAGCTGTAAAGGTCGCTGGCAAATACAGCTTTACCTCTAATTTGTTCCGGTGCAGCATATTCCGCACTACCAATAATTGTTCCAGTTTCCCAAGGTTGCCAATTATATTTAGCAGCACCAAAATCTACTAAAAATAATTTGCTGTCTGTGCGGCGACGAATAATATTAGCAGGTTTGATATCCCGGTGAATTACTTGATGAGTGTGAATAAACTGCAATAAAGGCAACAATTCACCGAGTATTTGGCAAATTTTTACTTCATTGAACGGACCAGAATCAAATAATTCTTGTTCTAAATTTTGTCCATCAACCCATTCCTGGACTAAATATTGCTTACCTTCTTCTTCAAAAAAATCTAAGAATTTGGGAATTTGGCAATGATGACCTAGTTCTGCTAAACGCACAGACTCTTGCTGAAATAATGCCCTAGCTTTTTGTTGATAATAGTCTATTTCTGGTTGTGAAAAAAATTGCTTTATGACACATAAATTAGATACTGAATCATCCAAGTATTGCCTAATTTTAACATCTTGCTCATCAACAGCTAAAAAAGTTTTTCCAAATCCTCCTCTGCCAATAGTTTTTATGAGACGATAGCGGCCACTCAGAAGAGTATTTGACTGAATAAACCCAGCATAGTTATCTCCTTCTGAGAACTTTAGGTATTGTTGTTTATCGGGAAAACCGCTGCACATACAACGGATTACTCCTTAAATTAAATGATTTACTAAATGGATTACAAAAATTTTTCAAAACTTGTCTTTGTGATATTTCTCACCCCATTTCTTCCTACTCTTCTCACACCTCCACGCTCACGTTGAAATAATTTTATTTCTTGATTATCAGTTAATAAAATCGGGTTTTGTGACAATGGAAAAGTTTGAGATTTTAACCCCCCTAATATGAAATAGGAATAGCAAGACGTAAATAACATCCAAACGATGAAGTTCAAACAAATCAACATTTTAATTTTTTCTGGTATAAGCATAGAAATTGATCTTAATTTAACTCGCAGACTTTAAGACATCTAAAGCAAGATTCAATTTCAAAACATTCACTCCCGGTTCACCAAAGATACCCAAAAAACGCCCATCAGTGTTTTGAGAAATTAAAGTTTCTAGTTGCTGTGGTTCAATTCCTCTTACTTTAGCAATGCGTGGAATTTGCACTTTTGCACTTTCAGGAGTAATGTGAGGATCAAGACTAGAACCAGAAGTATAAACTAAATCAGCAGTTGGTTGAATTTCGGCTTTTCTTAGTTTATTAATTTCACCTTCATTACCATTAATTCTTTCCAACAATGCGGGATTACTAGGAGCTAAATTACTAGCACCAGAGACACCAGTTTTCAAAATACCAGCTTCATCATTTTTTGGGTCTGCTGTGCTGTAGTTAGTGGTGCTAGGACGACTCCAAAAATACTTTTCACTGGTAAAAGGTTGACCAATTAAAGCTGAACCAATAACTACACCTTGGGAATTTGTAATTAAACTACCATTCGCTTGATAAGAAAAAGCAACCTGTCCCGAAATCAACATAAATAAGGGATAGATAAAGGTTGTTAACACCCATAAAACTAAAGTTGAACGAATTGCTTTACTAATTTGATGTCGCTGACTCATATTAAAACCTCCCTAATTGAAAAATCACTTGAACACAGATCCCCGACTTCTACGTTAAATTCATAATTTATTGACAGGATTCAAAAAGAATTCGGGGATCTTAGAAAAATCATTAAAATCTCTCAGGTTGAAAAATCACAACAAATAAATAAACACAAAGACTCAGGGTAATAAGTCCTAATAAAGTAATTGTGTAAGCAGAAAAACGTGATTCTTCTCCCGGTGTTGCTGCTTGCACTGCTGGAGCTAATAAGACATTAACGCAGAGTAATAAAAACAAACTCAAAGGAAGACGATTATGTTTAGAAAATGCCATTGATAAATATTCCATGATTCTTCCAAAATCTAAAATTCAAAATTACAGCAGTTCCCTAAGATATGAGGTACAAAATCAAGATTGAAACCTAGACAAAAAGCCAGTTTGATTCCTGACTCCTGACTCCTGACTCCTAAATTCTTCTGTAATTAAGCTAAACCCACAGACACAATTAAAACATCAATAATTTTGATAGCGATAAAAGGAGCAACTACACCACCTAAACCATAAATAAAGATATTTCTTTGCAAAAGTTGGTCAGCAGTTAAAGGACGAAATTTCACACCAGTTAATGCTAAAGGAATCAAAGCCGGAATAATTAAAGCATTGTAAATTAAAGCTGATAATACAGCAGATTGGGTACTAGCTAAACCCATAATATTTAATCCACTGACACCAATACCAGGAAAAATTGCCGGAATAATTGCAAAGTATTTAGCGACATCATTAGCAATAGAAAAAGTGGTTAAAGCTCCACGAGTAATTAATAATTGTTTACCAATAGTCACGATATCAATTAATTTTGTGGGATCAGAATCCAAGTCCACCATATTAGCAGCTTCCTTTGCCGCTTGTGTACCAGAGTTCATCGCCACACCCACATTTGCTTGAGCTAAAGCTGGTGCATCATTAGTACCATCTCCAGTCATAGCAACTAATTTTCCTTGAGCTTGTTCAGCACGAATGACTTCAATTTTATCCTCTGGAGTTGCTTCCGCAATAAAATCATCAACACCCGCTTCTTGGGCAATAACTGAAGCTGTGAGGCGGTTATCTCCTGTTAACATTACAGTTTTAATACCCATTTTTCGCATTTGTGCAAATCGTTCTTTAATCCCTGGTTTGATAATATCTTTGAGGTAAATTACACCGTAAATTTCATCATTTTTACAAACTGCCAATGGTGTGCCACCTAACTTAGAAACTCGCTCATAGGCTACATCAAGTTCTGGTGTTAATTTCCCATTGCGAGAACGCACAAATCCTTTAATTGCATCTACAGCACCTTTCCGAATTTCCACACCATTGGCTAAATTAATTCCGCTCATTCGTGTCTTGGCAGAAAATTCAATACCTTCCGCAGTTTTGGTATTAAAATCTAGTTTTGCTCCTAGTGATTCTGCTAATTTAACAATAGATTTTCCTTCGGGAGTTTCATCAAAAACACTTGATGCTAAACAAATTTTTGCAACTTCATCTAAAGAATGACCTTTGACGGGAATAAATTCTTCAGCCATACGATTACCTAAAGTAATAGTTCCCGTTTTATCTAAAACCAAAGTATTAATATCTCCACAGGCTTCTACAGCCCTTCCTGATGTGGCTATGACGTTAAATTGAGCGACTCTATCCATGCCGGCAATGCCAATTGCACTCAATAAACCGCCAATTGTGGTAGGAATTAATGCCACTAATAAAGCAATTAATACCGCAATACTCACAGGTGATTTAACATAAACTGACACGGTAGGTAAGGTGGCAATTACCACTAAAAAAACCTGAGTTAAAACTGCCAAAAGTACAGTTAAAGCAATTTCATTAGGGGTTTTAGTTCTCGCAGCACCTTCAACTAAAGAAATCATCCGATCAATAAAACCTTGTCCCGGATCTGATGTCACTTTTATGATTAATTCATCAGAAGTAATGCGTGTTCCTCCCGTTACAGAACTAGCAATATCAGTTCCCGGTTGTTTTAATACTGGTGCAGATTCTCCAGTAATAGCAGATTCATCAACAGAAGCTACTCCAGAAATTACTTCTCCATCTGCGGGGATCACATCACCAGAAATAACTTTAATTTGATCACCACGACGTAGAAGACTGGAATTAATTTCTTGAATAGAACCATCAGGAAGAAGTTTTTTAGCTGTAACGTCTGATTTTGTCGCTCTTAAAGAATCAGCTTGAGCTTTTCCTCTCCCTTCTGCAACAGCTTCTGCAAAGTTGGCAAAAATAAGAGTAAAGAACAAAATTAAGGTAATTAAACCATTAAAAAATCGCGGATTATTCCCAGAAGTAATACCAAAAAGGTTTGGTTCAATAGTTACTAATGCTGTAATAATTGTTCCTACCCACACTAAAAACATCACAGGATTTTTAATTAAATGGCGGGGGTTTAATTTAACAAATGCTTGTGTAAATGCCCTAGAATAAAGCCCGGTATTTTTAACTTTGGGAGTGTGTTTACGTTCTTGTCGAGTTTTTGTAGTTTTCATTTTTTTCTTTGCGTCTTTGCGTGGTCAAAAATATATCTGTAGCTAGGACAATTAGGACATTATCAATCATGTAAATATAGAAATCATAAGGATTTCACCTTTGCCTTTTGCCTTTTGCCTCTTGCCTTCTGCTATAGTTTATTTACTAATCAAAAACCATTCAGCAATAGGACCTAATACTAATACGGGAAAGAAAGTTAACGCCCCCAGAATTAAAATTACTCCCCCTGTAACTCCGGTAAATAAGGCAGTGTCAGTTCTCAGAGTACCGGCAGTCATGGGTACTGGTTGTTTTCTAGAAATACCATCTGCTAATAACAATAATGCGATAATGGGAATATAACGACCGACTAAAATACTGACGCTGGCGCTAAGATTCCACCACAGGGTATTGTCTCCTAAACCTTCAAAACCAGAACCATTATTTGCAGCAGCAGAAGCGTATTCATAAACTACTTGAGAAACACCATGAAATCCTGGGTTACTAATACCTGAAAGCTGATCAGGAAAGGCAAAAACTATTGCCCAAGGAATTAAGACGGCGAAGGGATGAACTAATAAAACTACACTAGCTAAAACTATTTCTTGTTTTTCAATTTTTCGTCCTAAAAATTCTGGTGTTCTACCTACCATTAATCCTGTTAGGAATACTGCCAAAATCAAGTAGATAAATAAATATGCTGTACCTGTTCCCTGTCCTCCCCAAATAATTTGTAAAAACAGATTGGAGAGGGTAGAAAATCCACCAGCAGGCATTAAGGAATCGTGCATTCCATTCACAGCACCACACATTGTTGCTGTTGTCATTACCGCCCAAAGTGCTGTTTGCGCCCAACCAAATCTTACTTCTTTTCCTTCTAAGTTAGGTTGTTGTGAACCTAAGAGGGAATTAACAAGCGGATTTCCTTGATATTCACCAATGGCTGTTATTCCTACTAGGAAAACAAAGATGATAAATACCATCCAATATATTAACCATGCCTGTTTGCTATTATTAGCAAATACCCCATAGGTGTAAATCAAAGCTGAAGGAATAGAAATCATTGCCCAGGTTTCTAATAAGTTGGAAAAACCATTGGGATTTTCAAAGGGATGGGCTGAGTTAACACCAAAAAAACCACCCCCATTTTCGCCAATTTGTTTGATAATTTCAAAATGGGCAACGGGTCCGCGAGCTATGGCTTGTGTTGCTCCTTCTAATGTTGTTGCTGTTGCTACTCCTGCAAGGGTTTCTGGTACACCAGATATCATTAATAATAATCCTCCTACAATAGACATAGGTAATAAAATTCGGGTAATTGATTTAGTTAAATCAATATAAAAATTACCTAAGTTTCTACCTGTTAAACCACGAATAAAGGCAATTCCTACTGCTAACCCTGTGGCGGCTGATGTGAACATTAAAAAACCTATTGCGAAGGTTTGACTAGCATAACTAAAGGTAGTTTCTCCAGAGTAATGTTGTTGATCTGTGTTAGTTAGAAAAGAAATAGTAGTGTGTAATGCTAAATCCCAACTCGGTGCTTTTAATGCTGTAGGATTAAGTGGTAAAGATTCTTGAGTTATGAATATACAAAATACCAAAATTGCCATCATTAGATTGCTATAAAGAATGGCTTTTGCATATTGCCAACCTGTCATTTCATCTTCAATAGTGACTCCAATCAATCTGTAAATTATTATTTCTATGGGATTTAATACTTTGTCTAATACTGTTCTTTGTCCTAGAAAAACATGAGCAATATATTTTCCTAGTAAGGGCGTGGTGGCAATGACAATTATTAATGTCAACGCTATTTGTATCCAACCTTGTAACATGAATTATTCAAACTCCTGATAAACTTCATCAAACATGGGTGATCTGGGCTTGATGAATTTATATGATTATTGATTTTGAGGTAGAAAACAAGGGATACAAGGATATAAAAACTGTTTATTTTTTCTGTTTATATGTTTACTGCTAGGTATATATCATTGTTTAGGGTGTTTAGTGAAAATCTAAACGCTAACTGATAACTCATGATTCACAAGTAAAAGCAGTCGTTGTTAGATAAAATAAACTGTAGATTAATGTCATCACTTCTGTTAGGTGTAAGATGAGGAATTTAAAACTTAAATTATTAATTAATACCTTGCCTACTGGAAAAATTTTTATGATCGGCACTATATTTATGTTGCTGGCTTTTTTAGAGTATTCTACCCCCAATGATTATGTTTTTGGCTATCTTTATAGTGGTTCAATTGTCTTGGTTAATTATTGGTTTGGCGGTATGGCAACAAGAAGTGCCACTTTTCTTGCTGTTTGTTTAACTATTTTGAATATTTGGATACCTGGAAATGAATCTATTCAGGCTTTTACTATTGCTAATCGCTTCATTGCAGCTATAGCATTAATATTTACAGGATTTTTGAGTCAAAGATTGAGCAAAACTCAACAAACTATTGCATTAACTCAAAATCAATTAGCAGCCCAAGAACAATTAATGAGATTACGAGAAGATTTTGCTTCTACACTTACCCATGATTTAAAAACTCCAATTTTAGGCGCAATTGAAACTATTAAAGCCTTTCAACAAGAAAAATTTGGTGCGGTTTCACCAAGTCAACAAAAAGTTTTAGCGACAATGGCACGCAGTCATCAAACATCTTTGGTTTTGCTGGAAACTTTGTTAGACGTTTATCGTAATGATATTGAAGGATTAAAGCTAAATTTAGCACCTGTGGATTTAGTTGTTTTGGCGGAAACAGCAGTTTCTACATTAACGGAATTTGCCGCAAATCGTCGTATTCATATATCATTAAACTATGGTGATTCTGATTGGAAGCGATCGCTATGGGTTCTTGGGGATACAGTACAATTACAACGAGTGGTTGATAACCTGCTAATTAATGCTATTAATCATTCTCTAAGAGGCGATCGCGTTGAAGTGGTTTTAGAATCTCTACTTTCCTATCAAGTTGTGAAAGTTCTTGATACTGGCGCTGGTATCCCCCCAGAACAGTTTCCCCACTTATTTGAACGGTTTTATCAAGTACACAGTGAATATGGTAGCCTTTCTCAACGTCAAGCTAAGGGTTCAGGTTTAGGACTTTATTTATCTCGACAAATTATTGAAGCCCATCACGGTATAATATGGGCAGAAAACAGAGTTCCCAATGGAGCTATTTTTGGCTTCAATCTCCCTGTTTTACCATTTCAGTCTGCTGAAATTTTAAATACAGCATATTTGAAATAAATGAGGCACGAATTTTAGGAACAAAACCTGATGATAACGGACTTTCAAGCCTGTTTCCTGTTCCCTGTTCCCTGCTGTACATCTAATATCTATGTAAAATGTCTTCTACCACTATTAAAATTCTGCTTGTTGAAGATGATGAACTTTTTCGTTTAGGTTTGCGGGTACGATTGCAACAGGAAGTTGGTCTGGAAATTATCGCCGAAGCTGAAGATGGAGAAACAGCTATTGATTTAGTTAATAAATATTCCCTGGATGTGGTATTATTAGATATTGGTTTACCAGGAATTGGCGGTCTTGATGCTTGTTATCAAATTAAACAAAAATACCCCAATCTACCAGTTTTAGTTCTCACTTCCCATTCTCAAAAATCTCTCATTACTCAGTTAATTAATGCAGGAGCTAATGGTTATTGTCTCAAAGGTGTTGTGGCGGAAACTTTGATTTTAGCTCTCCGTTCTGTCGCCGCTGGTGCATCTTGGTGGGATGAAATCGCAACTCAAGAAATTCGTTCTTCCTTAACTTTAAATTCTGATCAGTTATCTTTAGAAAATAAATCAAAAACTATCCACCCTCTCACCCATCGAGAAATAGAAATTCTCCAACTTTTAGCCGCAGGAAAAACTAATCATCAAATAGGGGAAATTCTTTATATTACAACCGGTACTGTGAGGGTTCATGTTCATGCTATTTTACATAAATTGGGAGTTGGCGATCGCCAAACTGCTGTAACCGTAGCTTTACAAAAACAGTTAATTAGTTATCCGGTGAAAATTCAGACCTTATAACTCTCATCAAATCAAAAATAAAATCAAAATAAGTACCTGGGAAAATTTAATTTAACATTATTAACCTCACATTTTTGGAACAAACAAAAATCTCTGTATTTCTTATCTGTTACCCGTTCCCTCTCCCAAATATAAAAATATAAAATTTATTTTGCACGACTACTTAGAGCTTGCAAAACACTGTATATAACTTTTCTATCTTTTCCTGTATAACTAATAATTTTTACCAAAACTCGGAAATAGAGAATATAATTATCTGCTAACCTTTACTGTAGCTGGTAGTCAATATATTAACAGTATATTATTATACTAGCAATCAATAAAGATGTCATTACTGATTATAAACCTACGGAATTTATTGTATAAACAGATATAAATAAGCTGAATAAAAAAATATATGACTATGATTCAAACAGGACATATTCTTAATACTAAATTCAATAAACATCCCGAAAATTCTTAACTAAGATTGATAAATTGGGATGATATGAAACATTTTCTAATTTCTAGATATCAAAATTACCCTATATTTAGGTATGATTTTCTAGAATTGACTAGATATAAATTCAGTTTAATTGAGTAATAAATAAATGGGACAAGGTTTTTTACAAATTGCATTAACACTGTGCATTGTTATCACTATTACTCCCCAACTGGGAAAATACATAGCCCGCGTTTTCTTAGGAGAAAGTACAATACTTGATCCCGTCATCAATCCCATAGAGAAAATTATATATTTTATTGGGGGAGTCTCTCAAGCAGAAGAGATGACCGTTTGGAGCTACATTCGGGCATTAGTCAGTAGTAACCTAATTATGGGTATTACTGTTTATTTATTAATATCTTTTCAGGGAATATTACCAGTTAATCCTAATAATTTAGGTATGCCAACATGGGATTTAGTGTTACATACCACAATTTCCTTTTTAACCAATACTGACCAACAACATTATATTGGAGAAAACACTTTAAGTCATTTTAGTCAAATAGCAGCATTAGGATTTTTAATGTTTACCTCAGCCGCTACAGGTTTAGCCGTAGGAATTGCATTTATTAGAGGTTTAACAGGGAGAAACTTAGGTAATTTTTATGTTGATATTACCCGTGCCATTACCAGAATATTATTACCTTTATCAGTAATTGGGGCGATCGCCTTGATTGCATTCGGTGTACCACAAACATTACAAGGAACATTAGTAGTTCAAACCTTAGAAGGAGCAAACCAGTATATAGCCAGAGGCCCAATAGCCGGGTTTGAAATCATCAAACAGTTGGGAAATAACGGTGGTGGCTTCTTTGCAGCCAACTCAGCCCATCCCTTTGAAAACCCCAATGGTGCGACTAACTTAATAGAAATTATCGCTATGATGGCAATTCCCGCATCCTTAATACATACATACGGAATCTTGAGCAATAACCGTAAACAAAGTTGGTTACTATTTTGGATGGTATTTATCATCTTTGCCATCTTAATCTGGATCGCCTCAGTAGGAGAACTACAAGGAAACCCCATCATCAACCGAGCATTAAACACATCTACACCCAATTTAGAAGGAAAAGAACTCAGATTTGGCTGGGCAGAAACATCACTTTGGGCAGTAACCACCACCGCCACCATGTCCGGTGCAGTCAATGGAATGTATGATTCCTTAATGCCCCAAGCTGTATTTTCCGGTTTATTCAACCTATTTTTACAGATTATTTGGGGAGGACAGGGAACAGGAACAGCTTATCTGTTTATATATCTGATGGTGACAATCTTTATCACCGGATTAATGGTAGGACGGACACCAGAAATTTTCGGACGTAAAATTGAACAAAAAGAAATATTCTTTATTAGTATCATTTTACTAACTCACCCCATCATAGTTTTAGTACCCAGTGCGATCGCCCTAGCCTATCCTATTTCCCTCTCAGGTATCAGTAACCCCGGTTTTCACGGCATTTCCCAAGTAGTCTATGAATATGCTTCCGCAGCAGCTAACAATGGTTCTGGCTTAGAAGGCTTAAAAGATAACACACTGTGGTGGAATTTAAGTACCAGTTTCAGCATCCTATTAGGGCGTTACATTCCCATCATTGCCATACTACTTCTAGCTGATAGTATGTCACGGAAAATCACCGTCCCCCAAACTCGCGGCACTCTCAAAACAGATTCTTTAGTATTTACAGCCGTCGCCGCCAGTATCACCATAGTTCTAACCTTCCTCACCTTCTTCCCAGTCTTAGCTTTAGGACCCATCGCCGAAAGTTTTAAATTAGCTGGGTAATGGGTAATTGGTAATTGGTAATGGTCAAAAATCTTTTTCTCCTAACTCCTTGATAGCGAAGCGTGGCGAAGCCATTCTCCTGACTCCTTGATCTCCTGACTCCTCGATCTCCTTAAAATCCTATGAATTCCGCTGCAACTACCTCTAGATCCAAATCTTCCCGTTTTCGTACAGGCGATCGCCGACTCAAACGCAAAAAATCCAGAATTAGCACCAAAGGACTCTACATCAGAGCCATTAGAGACACCTTTATTAAACTATCCCCCCAACAAGCAATTAAAAATCCCATCATGTTTTTAGTGTGGCTAGGAACAATCATTACCCTAGCTGCAACCATCTATCCCCCCATATTTGGAACAGTAAATCAGAAAAACCCCCAATTATTTAACGGACTCGTAACAATCACCTTATTCTTAACTATTCTCTTTGCTAACTTCGCCGAAGCTCTAGCACAGGCAAGAGGCAAAGCCCAAGCCGATGCTTTACGCTCCACCAGAACCGAAACCATCGCCAAAAAAATCGTCGTAGATGGAACAATTACCGAAATACCCTCCACCACCTTAACTAAAGGTGATACAGTCTACGTCGTCGCAGGTGACATCATCCCCGCAGACGGAGAAGTAATTCTCGGTGTCGCTTCCGTAGATGAATCTGCCATCACTGGCGAATCAGCCCCAGTCTTAAAAGAAGCAGGTTCAGATGTATCTAGTTCCGTAACTGGCGGTACGCGCATCATCTCCGATGAGTTAATCATCCGTATCACCAGCGATCCCGGTAAAGGCTTTATTGATCGCATGATTGATTTAGTTGAAGGCGCAGAACGCAGAAAAACACCCAATGAAATGGCCTTAACTATTTTATTAGTAGTCCTAACCCTAATATTTTTATTTGTGGTGACAACCCTGCCCGCCTTTGCTTACTACGTCAACATCCCCATTAACATCACCGTTTTAATTGCCCTTTTAGTCGCACTGATCCCCACCACCATTGGCGGTTTACTCAACGCCATCGGTATTGCAGGTATGGACAGAGTAGCTCAATTTAACATCATTGCCACATCAGGACGAGCAGTAGAAGCTTCAGGAGATATTAATACCCTAGTTTTAGATAAAACAGGCACTATCACTTTTGGTAATCGCCTAGCAGAAGCTTTTATACCCATCAATGGTCATACAATGGCGGAAATGGCCAATGTTGCCCTAGCCGCTAGTATCTTTGACGACACCCCAGAAGCTAAGTCTATTATCCGACTAGCAGAAAAATATGGAGCAAAATTTGATCTAGATCGCACACAAGCCCAAGGTGTAGAATTTTCCGCCAAAACCCGCATGAGTGGAACTAATTTACCCGGTGGTTATGAAGCTCGCAAAGGTGCAGTAGGCGCAATTAAAGCTTTTGTCCGTTCTCACAATGGCCAGGAAACTCCAGAATTAGATACAGCTTATGAAGAAGTTTCCCGTCAAGGTGGTACACCCTTGGCTGTTTGTTTAAACAATGAAATTTATGGTGTCATCTATCTCAAAGATATTGTTAAACCCGGTATCCGTGAACGATTTGATCAACTGCGACGCATGGGCGTAAAAACAATCATGTTAACCGGAGATAACCGCATCACTGCCGCTGTCATCGCTCAAGAAGCAGGTGTAGATGAATTTATCGCCGAAGCTACACCAGAAGACAAAATAACTGTCATCAAACGAGAACAAGCAGAAGGTAAATTAGTCGCAATGACAGGAGATGGTACTAATGATGCTCCCGCTTTGGATCATGCTAATGTAAGCGTGGCAATGAATACAGGAACTCAAGCCGCTAAGGAATCTGCAAATATGGTAGACCTAGATTCTGATCCGACTAAATTAATTGATATCATCAGTATTGGTAAACAATTATTGATTACTCGCGGTGCATTAACGACTTTTTCCATTGCTAATGATATCGCTAAATATTTTGCCATGCTTCCCGTTATTTTCGCCGCCGCTAATTTACAAGGTCTCAATATTATGCGGTTAAATAGTCCTAACTCAGCCCTATTGTCAGCACTAATCTATAATGCTTTAATTATTCCAGCTTTAATTCCTGTAGCTTTGACAGGTGTGAAGTTTAGACCTTTAAATGCTAATCAACTTCTACAACGCAACATCCTAATTTATGGTTTAGGTGGTTTAATTACTCCATTCATTGCAATTAAGATAATAGACGTTTTAATCACATTAATAGGTTTACGTTAATCAAATTACCAATTACCAATTACCAATTACCAATTACCAATTACCAATTATGATATTCCTCCAAGAAACTTTCCGCGCTTTGCGGATATGTTTATTAATTTGGTTATTAACTGCAATTATCTATCCACTAGCATTAACATTTTTTGCCCAATCTGCTTTTTCTTATTCTGCTAATGGCAGTTTAGTTTTAAATATAAATGCTCAACCAATCGGTTCTTCTTTAATTGGTCAAATTTTTACCACAGATAAATATTTTCATAGTCGTCCTAGTTCTGTAAAATATAGTCAGGGTAAAAGGGCAATCCCATTAGGTATTTCTGGTGGTAGTAATCTCGCCCCTAGTAATTCCGATTTGACTACTAGAATTATTGATTTAGCAACAGAATTTTCTGAGGAAAATATTCAACCTGCTGCTGATTTAATTTATGCTTCTGGTTCTGGTTTAGACCCTCACATTTCTCTAAAGGCTGCACGACAACAGTTAACCAAAGTTGCCCAAGCACGTGGTATTAAAGAAAATGAAATAATCCCTTTAATTAATAAGTACACTGATGACAGATTTTTGGGTATTTTTGGTGAACCAGGAGTAAATGTCTTACGCTTAAATTACGCTCTTGATCTCCAAGAAATTAACCTTAAACAAAATTAGTTATTAGTTATTAGTCATTAGTTATTAGTTATTAGTCATTAGTTATTCGTCATTAGTCATTAGTAAACATCTCCCCTATTCCCTATTCCCTATTCCCTATTCCCTATTCCCTATTCCCTATTCCCTATTCCCTTCTTACACTGATAACTGAAAATGCAACATACACGTGTAATTGGTTTAATGAGTGGCACATCTGTAGATGGTATAGATGCAGCTTTAGTAGATATTACTGGTACAGATTTTGATCTACAGGTGGAATTATTAGCAGCTGAAACTTATCCTTATCCCCCGGAATTACAAGATAAAATTTTGGCTGTTTGTGCTGGTGAGGCTATTTCAATGGCTGAATTAGCTGCATTAGATAATGCGATCGCTCTCGTTTTTGCCCAAGCTGCCCAAAATATCCAAGCTGGTTATACACCCGCTACTTTAATTGGTTCTCATGGTCAAACTGTTTACCATTTACCTCCTGATAAATACAGTCAAAAACCCCCGGCTCTCGGCTACACTTTACAACTAGGTCGTGGTGATATTATTGCTTATTATACAAGTATTACTACTGTCAGTAATTTCCGTGTTGCTGATATTGCAGCCAGTGGTCACGGTGCGCCTTTAGTTCCCAGGGTAGATGCCTATTTACTGAGTCATCCCCAAAAGTTTAGTTGTATTCAAAATATAGGAGGAATTGGTAATGTTACTTATATACCCCCCCGTCATGATAATTGGCTAAATCAAATTTTGGCTTGGGATACAGGACCAGGAAATACCATCTTGGATTTAGCAGTAGAGCATTTTAGTAATGGTACTAAACATTACGACAATAACGGAGAATGGGCAGCAACTGGTAATCCCTGTTTACCCTTGGTAGAAAAGTGGTTACAACAAGACTATTTCCAGTTGCCACCCCCTAAATCTACTGGTAGAGAATTATTTGGTGTAAATTATTTCCAAGAATGTTTACAAGACTGTCAAAGCTATCAACTCAGTCCAGCAGATGTTTTAGCAACCATTACAGAATTAACAGCAGTTTCTATTGTTAATAGTTACTGCAATTTTTTACAAAGGATGCCAGACCAGGTATTATTATGTGGGGGTGGTAGTCGGAATCTTTACTTAAAAAATAGGTTGCAGCTATTATTAGGAAAGGTAACAGTTTTAACCACTGATGACTTAGGTCTCAGTGCAGCTTTCAAGGAAGCTATCGCTTTTGCTGTCTTAGCCTATTGGAGACAGTTAGGTATTCCTGGTAACTTACCAACTGCCACAGGAGCAACCCAAGAAGTGCTTCTAGGGGAAGTACATCAGGCATTTTCCTAATCGGTTAATAGTAAAAATTATACTAAGGATAACTCGGTTAAATACTAAACTTACACCCAGTCACAACCTAATTGGGGTTTGCTGTTCCCATAGCGTGCCGTTAGGCATAAAAGTCTTCTTGTGGTGGCAGGCAAGAGGCAACAGGCAAGAGTTTTGGGTGATCTGTTGGTGAAAAATTTGTTCACATTTCATGCTGAAAATGATCAACTTTTCCACTCCCAGTTTCAAAAACCTTGCACCTCCTTTCTTTTTTATCAACCCCAAACCTTTAATTTTTACGGGTTTTGGATTTACTCAGCAAACCCTAATTACTTCACTCTTGGTGATACTTAACCTAACTCTAGAAACGAAAGGAATTTACAAGGTGGCTCACAGTTTTCTACTAGAACCAGGGCGCTGGCTTATGCAAGGTAGCTGGCTAGAAAGGGATAGTATGCCTATTAGCTTTAAAGGAATGACTTTAGTTGTCTGGGATCGTGATGATTGGTTTTCTATGGCCACAAAGCTGGTTTTTCCCGGTAGCGATCGCCTAGAAATTGCTTGTCACTACAAAGGCAGACTCCATGAAGGAGATCGTCAATACACATTTTTGCTTCAGCACAACATTTTAGGTCAAATTGAAGGAGAAGGTTGGATTTGTCCAGACACAATTGTACAACGCTACTGGGTGTTAGGTGATCGGGAGCGCCGCAGTGGTTTTGAAACCCTACATCAAGTCTCTGACAACAATTACTACCTCACTAGCGGTATTCTTGCTGGTCACTTCTTAACCAGTACAATGGAAGCTAGTTTAGAGCGCCAAGGATGAGCAGTATATGTACTGTTAGTATTGCAATCAGTATAAGTGAAGAGATTGTGGGATTGATGACAGTCAATTTTTGTCACTAAGTATAGGATACATCCTAAATAAATGGTATCATATACTTAAATATTAATTAATTTCACAGAAAATGAGACAAAACTCAGTAAAACTCAAGTTTTATTAGTAAATCAACTGAGGTAAGCTGATCTTAGCCTACAAGTTCTCTGTATATTTGCTCAAGCTAAAAATGCTGACACTAAAACCTACAGACAGTTGGCTAAAAATTCATGCTTAATCAAGCAGGGTGACATAAATGACAAACGCGAAACTATGAACAGTTTCAAACATCTGGTAGGTCTGAATTTTCCTATCTGTCATATAAGGCTGCTTTCTTTTTTTTAACCGCTCTTGGTAAAAAGTTGGCTAATCTGAGGTGCTAAGTACGTGAGCAAAATTAATTACACATTTGGGAAAAGAATAGAAATATCTGTATCTCTTGTCTGTCACCTGTCACCTGTCACCTTTCCTGAATATGAAATTTATTTTGCATGACTACTTATTAGTTTCACATCAATTCAGCCAGTCGTCGTCACAGGTGAACATACAGTCAATTTATTATCATAGTTAATTACTTGGAGTCGAATTTTTCATGTCAGACCCCAACATTGATCGATTACTAAATAAACGTTACCAGATTCAAGAGCTAGTGGGTACTGGCGCGATGGGAAGGGTTTATCGTGCTAAAGATATTTTGTTGGGTGGTGTACCTGTTGCAGTCAAGTTTCTAGCAATATCTATCCAAAACGAAAAGATGCGCCTACAAGAACGTTTTGAAAGAGAAGCAAAAACTTGTGCTTTATTAGGACAAAAAAGTATTCATATTGTTAGAGTAATGGATTATGGCGTAGACGAACATAATACGCCTTACTACGTCATGGAATATTTACAAGGGCAAAGTCTCAGTTCCGTAATTCGTAGTCACAAGATATCCGTATCTAGATTTTTAAGTATGGCTAGACAAATTTGTCTAGGGTTACAATCCGCTCATAATGGTATTCCTGTGGATGGAGTTCTCTGTAAAATCATTCACCGTGATATCAAACCCAGCAATATGTTAGTGATCCAAGATCCCAGCTTTGGAGAATTAGTTAAAGTCTTAGATTTTGGTATTGCTAAGTTAGTCATGTCTGACAGTGATCAAACAAAATTTTACTTAGGTACTCTAGCTTATTCTTCCCCTGAACAAATAGAAGGTAAAGAGCTAGACAACCGTTCTGATATTTATAGCTTGGGGGTGATGATGTTTGAAATGCTCACCTCCAAAATGCCTCTTGTACCCGCAACACACTCTTTTGGAGCATGGTATCACACCCATAAATTTCAAAAACCAATATCTTTTTCTGAAGCTAATCCTAGTATCACCATACCCAAACAAATTCAAGATTTGGTGATGAGTTGCCTGGAAAAAAATCCCCAGGATAGACCACAGAGCATTAATAAAATTCTTGACGTACTCATAAACGTTGAACAAAAACAGCAAGCTGTTCAATCCTACAAAGAAAATACTCCCACAGCACTCAAAAGTCAGAATTTAGTAGTCACACCAGAACCTGAACAGAGAAATGTTATTAATATTGTTGCACCCAAGGATGCAACTAAATCTCAAGCAAATATTGAGAGTGAACTACAGTTATCAGGAATTCATGATGATGTAACCAACAAGCTGTCATGGCCAGCAGATAAACCAATTGCTGATATAGTCTTTTGCCAACCCATTCAAAATCATGGCGAATTATTACCGGCTTTGTGGGTGATGCTACCTCAAGCAGAAATTGAAAAGCGTTTAGTTTGTCATCGCTATAATCAGTTTTTGTTTCTTTCTGTTCCCCATCCTATGGTCTTATGGATTACTGTCATTTATAATCGCCAACATGGTGCTAAGTGGTTGCCTTTATACCTGGATCTCAAAAGCAGTTCTGGACAGGAAAATATGAGTCTACTCCACAAAACTGGCTTTTATCGCCTTTTGTTATTCCCCAGAGAAAAACCTTCTCGTTGCTATCATGTTTTACTCTCTAGCATTGCCAACGGGCAACGGGAAAAACTTAAACATTGGTTACAAATAAGTAACATATCTACATCATCCACAGATCCAAAAATGAGCAAAACCTTGCTAAAACGAGAGTATGAGAAAATTAAACCACAGATTCTTGTCAAACTTGATCAGATTGAGGATAATGTATCCTTAGATATATCCTAATATGAATTTATGAATTTGGGTGAGCGTTGACTTATGAATAGTAAACTTTTGTAAAGAAAATATTTTCCACAACCCAAAGTATAGTTATATAAAAATTGAGAAAGTCAACTGTACGCTCACTACACTAGCTAAAAATATCGAAGTTGACGCCCCAACAACCCCAGCTTTGCCCCGTAAATAGAACCGAGCTAGAGAAGGAGGTCGTCCACTGCGACAAAAGCCATCCTACTCTATGCCATAGTGGAACCAGAATCTAATCCCCACTGGTGTTTGAGAAGTTCTTTATAGGTTGCTTCCCTTACTACCATTTGCTCGTACAGTTTAACTAAAAATTCTTGTGCTTGCTCATGGCTCATATTTTTAACTTGAGTAGCAAAAGAACGGATGTTGAATTGCTGTTCTAAAGAAAGTTCAATTGGTTGATTCATAATTAACCTCTAAGAAACAACGTGAACAATGGATATCTAGGTAGAGATTGAGCGACAGCAGGAGTCAAGACTTAAACTAAGACCTTGTGCTGTTGCTAACTAAAACAATTTTGACTCTGTATTAAGAAAGATAACAATTGTTTGACAAAATGCCCAGTTATTTATGATTCATTTTACCGTACCTGGGGATGGGAATTGAATTTTACCGAAAAAATGGGTTTAAAGCCTCGTCCTCCTAACACGGCTTTCTGATAAAATGGTTAGTGCCAACAGATCGGGCATTGTCTGTTAGGCGAGATAGAGTAAGAAAGTATGAAACTGTAACTGTTGTTTTATTTCAGACGCTCCCCACTTTTAGGGTAAACAGTATGTTCAGGACAGTAATAGGTCAGTAAATAAATTAAGCCTCATCAAGTTAATTGAGAGGCTTAAAAATAGTTTTAGCAACTTGGAAACAGAAAAAATGCTCAAATTGAACAAAATGATGAGTATATTTACTTTCTTGCTTGCTAATGAGTGATTAATGTTCTTCCACAGAAACAAGGATCACAGTAATGTTGTCGTGTCCACCTTCTTCTTTTGCAGCTTCAACCAGAGCATAGGCGGCTTTTTCTAGCTCTGGAGAATGTTCTATACAACCTTGAATTTGCTGTTCTACCAGTTCTTCTGTGAGACCATCACTACATAGTAGTAGGCGATCGCCTACCTTAATATCCAAAGGATGGATTTCTACCATATCCAAATCTTCACGGCCTAAACAACGGGATAAAACGTGACGATAGGGATGTAACCTAGCTTCTTGAGCAGAAAGATCACCAAGTTTAATAGCTCTAGCAATCCAAGTATGATCCTCTGTAATTTGCTCTAGTTTTGATTCCCGCAAACGGTATAAACGAGAATCTCCCACATGAGCGCAGAAAGTCTCTTCTCGCTGTTCTGACTGAGAACGGGTAATGACTACCACAATAGTAGTTCCCATGTCAGCACGTTGAGGATGACTTTGTTGATCTTGTATAATAGCCTTATTAGCAGCCCACAGAGATTGTGCTAATAATTCTTTTGTAGATTGGGAAGATTGCCAATTTGCTGTCAAAAAAGTTTTAATCTCCTGGGTAGCAATGCGGCTGGCCTCCTCCCCGCCAGCATGACCACCCATACCATCAGCCACTATGAAAAATCGCCCTTGAGGGTCAATATAGTAAGCATCTTGATTATTAGAACGAATAAGTCCCGGATCGGTATAACCCGTGAAGTTAAGTTTCATAAATTTTTTTGGCAGCAATAATTAATACTTATGATCAAAACGATCAAGGCGAGAAATGAGGCGAATTAAAGTTACTGAGACACCGGCGGCAATTGCACCGAGTGCAGCAGCCAACCAGATAAAATCATTCACCAAGAGAATAGTAGCGGAAATTGTCAGTCCGCTGATAATCAGAGCATAACTCATTCCCATTTGAATATTACTCTGCCTTCTCAACAAACGTTCAGTTTCTAGAGAACGGACTCGCATCCGCAGATCGCCCCGTTCTAACTTATCTAAAGTATCTTCTAATCGGCGAGGTAAACCCAGAGCAGTGTTACTA
>RDXV01000240.1 GCA_004292695.1 Nostocales cyanobacterium
CGTAACCATTCTCCAAGGTAACGATCAACGTTGTCATGGTCAATGGTTACGAGAACAGGCGATCGCAATATTTGGTACAGGAGCTTTTCAACAACGTTTGCAACAACTACTTACCAGTAAATAATTTGGAAGTGATAAAAACACCTGAATTAAGGTGATAAAAACCGAAATTCAATATTGGAAATGAGATGTTTAATATAGAGTCAGAGTATCAAGCAGATTAAGACATGAATCTTAACAACTTACAACAAAATTTTGATAAAATTCGCCCTTGGCTGACAACATTAGCCGTAGTTTGGTTATTAGCATCTTTAGGCTTAGGTTGGTTAGTTAATTCTATACTCATTATTATTGCACTGTTCTTAATTACACCCGTTATCGCCTTTTTGGGATTTCGTTGGTGGTTACAACGCAATATAGTTACTGATAAATGTCCGGTGTGTAGTTTTGAAATTACAGGTTTCAATAATAACCAGTTGCAATGTCCCAGTTGTGGAGAACAATTATTAGTTAAAGATAATAAATTTAGCCGCTTTGCACCAGAGGGAACAATAGATGTGACAGCGGTAGAAGTATCTGCTAAATCAATAGAAGATTAGTCATTAGTCATTGGAAATAAGTAATAGTAAGGTTAATACAATTACCAATTACCAATTACCAATTACCAAATCTATTTAAGGTTTGTTGAATAAACGTAAAACCCAGATAAATTCAAGGGTAGAAGGTGAAAAATCAGAAAATAGGTGCAAGATATTTGCGGAGGATAGTCGCAAAAGCGTGCATTTTGGGTTGAAGAAATCACAAAATTGCGGAATGACGAATAGCTGAAACTATTCCCTATTCCCTATTCCCTATTCCCTACCTCCACGAAAAGACTTTTTCAGGAAACCCTATTTATTCTTTTGAGAAATAGAAAGTTGATAATTATGCTGTCCTGGTGATAAATTACCAATCTTGAGTGTATAGTCACCAGATTGCCAAAAACCTGCTAATTCTGGGTTATTTTGTGAATAATTATCTGCTAATACACAAAAACGCCCCCCAGGTCCATCTATTAACATCGTTGGTTTTCCATCACCTTGTACTGTTAACCGCAAATAAGAAAGTGATTCTTTAATCTTGATAATTTGGTTTGGTTGACTGGTAATATTACCACAATCACTTCTAACTTGCCCATTGGATGTACCATTAATTACCAGTGGATCTTGTTTCATTTGACTATCAATGTTAATCACTGGAGTTTGGGAATAACTAGGTTGATTTAATACCAAACTCATGATTAAAGTTGTGGGAACAAGAGTTAATATTTTTAAAGTCTTCATAATTAACAAAATACTCTCTACTACTAATGTATAAATTCTATTGATACGATGATCAGCGTAGTTGGTTTTACTGAATATATTCTTTTGACAACAACCAACAATAGTATATGTTACCCCCTACCCGTTCCCTGTTTCCTCTCCTAAACTGGGAAATTTATTTTACACGACTACCTAAAACGACATCAATCACAGGTTTTTTGTTCCCACAGAAACTAATTAGGGGTTGCTGAGAAAGTCTTGTCGTGATGACAGGTGACAGGTGACAGACAAGAGATACAGAGATTTCTATTCCTTTCCCAAATGTGTAATTAATTTTGCTCATGTACTTATAGCTATAGCCATTTAGATTAGGACATTATTAATCCTTAAAACCTAATCATAGCAAAGATTTCACTCTTGCCTTTTGCCTCTTGCCTCTTGCCTTCTGCTATAATACTGATATGCAAGTAGTACGAAAAATACAAGATATAATTATAGGACTTACGCAATAACTCTCTGAAACCTTCTTTCCTTTGTGTTCTTTGCGTCCTTTGCGGTTCGTTCTTTCATGATTTTGCGTAAGTCCTGAATTAATTAGAGTAATTAGGAGGTGCTAAAAAACTCATAGAACTCCTAACTTCTAGAACTCCTGACTCTTGTGTTAAAAGTATCAATTTTTTTGTATAATCTGCAATAAATTTGTAACTAAAGATGAAAATTTCCTGAATTTACTACCAATAATCAGAAAAATTTTACTGATACCCAAGATTTCATAACCTTTTTAGCTAAAATCACTAACAAAAGTACCAAACTATTAATTTAGTAAGTGGTTCTATAAATAGCATTCTAGCTGAGGTAAAAAATCATGACTTATCAACCAGAAGAAGATTTACAACGCCGACTTCAACAGTTAGAAGCTGAAATTAACTCATTTTCATCATCACAGAGTCAGAAGATAGAGGAAAATTCAGCTAATGAAGGGAAATTTAATAAGATTAACTCATTGTTAGAGCGAGGAAAAATTTGGTTTCAAAGTTTATCAGGAGTGAAAAAACTTGTAGCTACTGGTGTATTAATACTCTTAGCTTTATCGGTACTGCAAACAGTTTTTAAACTTGTAACATCTGTGATTAGTTTGGCGCTGTTGTCAGGATTAGTATATCTTGGATACAAATTTTTTGTTTCTAATAGCTTTCAACGTAAGCAATAGTCTAAGCTATAGTCTATTTTTAAACATCATCCCCACAGCAAAACATAAACTCAAAGGAATTATATAATGACAACCCCTAGCGTGAGAAGAAATTCTCATTCATCTAGCCCATCTCAACAACCGGATAAACTTCATTCCTTACCCTTAAAAACCAGACGCTTTGCAGCCTGGGCGGTGGAAATTACTCTCATAGCTGCCAGTGGGTTAGTACCTTTTGGTATGGGTGTGTATGCCAATTCTCGTAGTGATATCAACCGAGTACCATTATCACCGATTTTGGTAATCACTGAACGGGCGATCGCCAGACCTTTAGCATTACCAGTTAGTTATGGCATTCGTAACGTTGCTAGTCCCACCAATTTCCTCTGGACAGTAGCTTTATTAGCACCCCTCACCCTGTCAGCATGGCAATTATATCTACTGGGTAAAACTGGTAGCACCATCCCCAAACGTTGGTTTGGTGTCCGCATAGTCAACGAAGAAGGTAAAGCACCAGGGTTAGGAGTTGTCATAGTTAGGGAAGGAATAGGGCGTTGGGCTGCTCCTGTTTCCATAGCTTACCTGTTGTGGCGCTATAGTTTTGTGTTTCCCAACTTGGGGTTATTCACATTTTTGACAATGTTTATTATTTTGGGGGAAAGTATAGGTTGGCCTGCTCAAAAACGCCCTCGCGCTTTTCATGATCAATTAGCAGGTACATATACAATAGACGTTAACGAAAAAATTATACCTGTTCAGTCTTCAGAAACAAAAGTCAACGAACCCACAACAGAAATTCAACCAGATATAAAAACCACTCAAATTTCTGAACCAACAGAGAAGAAAACCTTCAGCCCTAATTTAACTTTATTCGTAGTAGGCATAATTAGTATGGTGACGGTGTTATCTACTTTAGTAGGAACACAAGTCTACATTCAAACTCAAGAAAGTTTACGCAAAACCAAGCAAGTAAATAGTCAAAAATTTCTAGAACTGATCAAAGTTATTAACCCTGACTCTAGTGCTAGTGATGGCGAACGTCAACAAGCAATCTTAGCATTAGGTGGAATTAATGATAACCAGTCTATTGAGTTCCTAGTGGATTTACTGGTAAAAGAAACCAACCCTAGCACCATAGACACTATCCAACAAGCACTAACAAATATTGGACCAGGAGCAATACCAGAATTAAAACGGATGAATCTGTTTTTAACAGGAGAACTGGAATCTGGAGGTAATTTCCGAAATATTAGAGAACAACAATTAAATGTCAACCAACAAGCAATTAACAAAATTCTCTCCGTTTACAGTGCCAAAGTTGATAACCTCGATTTAAGTAATATCCAACTGGGTGCAAATAGTTCTCAAGATAATTCTAATTTTAGATTAGTGCTAAAAAATACCGATTTATCAGGGGCTATTTTCAAAAATGCCAATCTCAATCAGGCTAATTTTAAAGGTAGTCGTTTCCGTAGTGTGGGAGAAGATAGACGTTGGGATACTTACGATGATATCACTGCTGATTTGAGTAAAACTCAATTAAAGCAAGCTGATCTCACAGAAGCTAACCTCAGTCGTGTGGTGATGAATGACAGTGATCTCAGCCGCGCTACTCTTAACAAAGCTAACCTATCCAATGCTCGCTTAGTGAGAACTAACCTCAGTAGTACCCAATTGATTGGTAGTGATTTACGCAAAGTAATTTTAGAAGACGGGATTTTAACAGGGGCAGATATCAGCAACGCTAATTTAGTAGAAGCCGATTTATATGGTGCAAATTTAGTGCGTGTTTCTGCCATTAGTACACAATTAGCTTACGCAAATTTGACTAATACAGATTGGCAAGGATCAGATTTATCAGAGTCTTATTTAGATTATGCCAATTTGAGTAATGCTAACTTGAGGGCTACTCGTTTAAGTGGGGCGATTTTACGATCTGCTAATTTAAAAAATGCTAACTTGCAAAATGCAGATTTAAGTCGTACAGACTTACGCGGAGCAAATTTAGAAGGTGCAGACTTCCAAGGTGCTATCCTCTCTCCTGCTAAACAAGATCCCAGTGATAGTTTTGTAGAAAGTTCTGATCTGGGTTCAAAAGCAGCAATAGTTCAAAATGTGGATTTTAGCAAAGCCAAAAATCTAGATCCGCAACAACTGGCTTTTATTTGTACTCAAGGTGGTATCCATTCCCGTTGTCCATGAGGAGAATTTAGAATTTAGAATGAAGAATTAGGAATAGGGAAAGATAAATAGGGTTTGCTGTTCGCGTAGCGTGCCGTCAGGCATATAAATGTAAAACCTAGATAAATCAAAGGGTTGAGAGTGATAAAGAAGTGCCAGAATTTTGTTTGAAGGGTATACCTGAAAAACCGTGCATTTTGAAACCAAGAAATCCCAAAATGGGGGATGACAGATAGCTCAAACTATTCC
>RDXV01000076.1 GCA_004292695.1 Nostocales cyanobacterium
ATCAGTTATCAGTTATCAGTTATCAGTTATCAGTTATCAGTTATCAGTTATCAGTTATCAGTTATCAGTTATTACTGTTCACTGTTCACTGTTCACTGTTCACTGTTCACTGTTCACTGTCACCTGTCACCTATTCGTGAAAACATTAATTATTGATAATTATGATTCTTACACCTTCAATTTATATCAATTAATTGCGGAAGTAAACGGAGAAAACCCCCAAGTTATCCGCAATGATGAATTAAACTGGGAAGAATTAACCAAAATTGAATTTGATAACATTGTCATTTCTCCAGGTCCAGGTAGACCAGAAAATTATCAAGATTTTGGTATTTGTGGTCAAGTTTTGCAAAATATCCAAAATACCCAAAATATCCAAGTTCCCGTTTTAGGTGTGTGTTTAGGACATCAAGGACTGGGTTATTTTTATGGTGGTAAAATTATTCATGCACCGGAAATAAAACATGGGAGAATTGTTGAAGTTTATCACAATAACTGTGAATTATTCCAAGGTTTACCATCGTCATTTTCAGCAGTTTGTTATAATTCCTTAGTTGTAGAAAATAACATACCCGAATGTTTAGAAAAAATTGCTTGGACTTCTGATAATATCATCATGGGTTTGCAACATCGCAATTTACCTTTTTGGGGTGTACAATTTCATCCTGAATCTATTTGTACAGAATACGGAAAAGAGATTTTTAAAAACTTTAAAAATATAACTGCCAAATTTTATAATTATCAAAATTCTGAAAAAACACATCCACAAAAAACATTTTTATTCAAAAAAACACAATATCAAAAACAGCAAAAATATCAAGTTTATAGTCAAAAATTAAATATATATCCCAACCCAGAACAAGTATTTACACAGTTTTTTGGAAATCAAATTAATACATTTTGGTTAGATAGTAGTAGATATGAACCGGGGTTATCGCGTTTTTCATTTATGGGAGATAATAGTGGTATTCATAGTTTATTAGTTGAATATTGGACAGAAAACCAAGAGATTAAAATTACCCAAGATGGTAAAATTACAACTTATCAAGAAAGTATCTTTGATTATTTACAAAGAGAAATTAAAAATAGATATTGTGTAAATGAAGAATTACCCTTTGATTTTAATTGTGGGTTTGTGGGATATTTGGGATATGAATTAAAAGCAGAATGTGGAGGAAAGTTAGTCCATAAGTCAAATTTACCCGATGCTGTTTTTATTTTAGCAGATAGAATTATTGCTTTTGATCATCAAGAACAAGTTATTTATTTAGTCTGTTTAACCACAGAAGAAGAAACCGCAAAATCATGGTTTTTAGAAACAGAATGGAAATTACAAACTTTATCACATCTCCAACCAATTATTAAACCTCAACAACAGCAACATATCAACTTTCATTTACAACAGTCAGAAAAAAATTATCTTGAAGATATTCAAACATCATTAAAAGAAATTTATGAAGGTGAAACTTATCAAGTTTGTTTAACCAACAAATTATATACAGAAGTCACACCAGAACCTTTAGAATTTTATCGTACACTCAGAAAAATTAACCCTGCACCCTACTCAGCTTTTTTGAAGTTAGGAAATTCTACTAAAAATTTCACTATTGCTTGTTCTTCACCGGAAAGATTTTTAAGTATAGACTCTCAAGGTTGGGTAGAAACAAAACCCATTAAAGGAACATTACCCAGGGGAAAAACACCCCAAGAGGATGAATTTTTAAAAGAGAGTTTACGTAACAGTGAAAAAGATCGATCTGAAAATTTAATGATAGTGGATTTATTGCGTAATGACTTAGGGAGAGTTTGTCAAGTTGGAAGTGTTCATGTTCCTAAATTAATGGACGTAGAAACCTATAGTACAGTACATCAATTAGTAACTACAATTAGGGGTTTACTACGTCCAGAAATGGATGCTATTGACTGTATTAAAAATGCTTTTCCTGGTGGTTCTATGACAGGTGCGCCAAAAATTAGAACTATGGAAATTATAGATAAATTAGAACCAAAAGCAAGGGGTGTTTATTCTGGTGCAATTGGTTTTTTATCTTGCAATGGTGCAGCAGATTTAAACATTGTTATTCGGACTGCAATTTTAACATCTGATGCAACTTGTATAGGTGTGGGTGGGGGAATTGTCGCGTTATCAAACCCTGCATCTGAGTTATCAGAAATGTTGTTAAAAGCGGAAGCTTTGGTTGATGCTTTAAAGATAAGTTGATAATTGACAATTACTTTTACCGAAAGACATTAGGTAATAAATAAGTAGCTCCTGTATATAAAATATAGAAAGCAAAACCAAAAAACAAAGTATTCAACACAGTAGCAACATAGCCTATACACATCAATATGCCATCAGATTCAATGGTTGCAACTGCTAAAATTAACATTCCCACAGCAGGAATAGGATTAGTAGCAGGGGGATATGGGGACATTAATAATATTGCTAACCAGGTTAAACATATCCCATTAAAACGCCAGGTTAATTGATTTTCGGCAATTTTCTGGAGACGCGGACGGGTGATTTTTTCTAATATTTTGGTGACACGTTGTAAATTTCGTAACAGTGTTTTAGCAAACCAATCAGGGAATTTAATGGAGGCAATTTTTTTAGGCAACCAAGGTGTACGTCTTCCTAGTGCCATTTGTGCTGACATTAACAAGCAAGCTACACCTAGAGGAGTGCTTAACCCTGGTGGTGTTGGTACTAAAAAAGGTAATACTAATAATGCAATTACTAAGCTAAAACCCCGTTCTGATGTTTCTGAAATAACGTCACCCAAAGTCAGGGGTTTTTCAGCTAAATGTTGCAATAATGATTTAATATCTTGAGAAAATTTGAGCTGCATAAAGTCCTATTGAATAAATTGTATGAGGGTAATTACTCAATATAATCAAATATTTTTTCATTGGCAATTTTTTTACTTGACTGGATAGGAGTGATTTAGTTCTGCTTATATCAGATTTCAAAAGCTACATCATCGCAGAACATTTAATTATGTTCATCTACACTTAGTATATTTAATGTTATACTATGATTCTCAACCTTAATAGTTAGTGTAAAAAATAGCTAACAAATATGAAGACTGTTTTATCAACTACCCACAAACAAATAGAGTTACCTTTAAATTTGCTAACCACAAAACACAAATTTACCTTTATTGATTTATTTGCAGGTATTGGTGGATTTAGAATAGCTTTAGAAAAATTAGGTGGTAAATGTTTAGGTTATTCAGAGATAGATAAACAAGCTATTCAAGTATATAAACAAAATTTCATTAATTACTTAAATACTGATGAAATTGAGTTAGGAGATATCACTAAAATTAGTGAACTTCCCCCCCATGTTGATATTATTGTGGGTGGTGTTCCCTGTCAACCTTGGTCTGTTGCCGGAAATTTAAAAGGGTTTGAAGATCCGAGAGGAAAATTATGGTTTGATGTCATTAGATTAGTTAAAAAAAGTCAACCTCAAGGGTTTATTTTTGAAAATGTGAGTGGTTTAGCAAGTCCTAAAAATCGGGATAATTTAGAATTAATTATTAATGAGTTGACAAGTATTGGCTATTTTGTCAAGTGGCAAGTTCTGAATGCTTATGATTTTGGTTTACCACAAAATAGAGATAGAGTTTTTATTGTAGGAATCAGAAAAGATATAGAACAAAAAGCAGATTATCAATTTCCTCAACCATTAAATATTCACCCAAAAGTTTTAGATATATTAAAGGAATTTAAGCATATTCAGGTAGTTGAAAAAGTTAAATTAGATGCAGATACTTTATTTAATGGCATAGTTCCACCATCGAGAACTAGATTTCAAAAAGATGATGAGTTAAATGATTTTTTCATTTTCTCTGATTTAAGAAATGGACACACAACAATTCATTCTTGGGATATTATTAAAACCACTGATAGAGAAAAAATGATTTGTTTAACTCTGCTGAAATATAGAAGAAGTAAAAAATATGGTGAGAAAGACGGTAATCCTCTATCTTTTGACAATTTCCGAGAAATTATCACTGATATAGATATTAGGGAATTAAATACATTAGTAGATAAGGGAATATTAAGATTAACAATTGATGATAAATATGAATTTGTTAACTCTAAAAATATGACAGGTATTAATAATATTTACAGGATTATTTTACCTACTGCTGATATTTTTCCGACTTTAACTGCTACTGGCTCTAAAGATTATATAGCGACTGTTGCTATTTCTGCAAATCATCCCCAGGAATATAAACATATTTTTCTAGAAAAAATTTATCATCCACGAAAATATATTCCTATTACTGCAAAACACGCTTGTAAATTACAAGGTTTTCCCCATGATTTCGCATATCATAAAAAAGATGAAGTAGCTAAAAGACAGTTTGGAAATGCTGTACCTGTACCTGTGGTTGAGTATGTGGCTAAAGAGTTACTGAAAATTATTGCTATTTAATTCATTCGTTGGGGTAAAATATATCATGAAATTCTGCCGCGAAGTTTTCTGTTCCTAATTCAATGAAAAGTGATTGTAAATCCTCAAATGTATTTTTCTGTCCTGAACAAAAATCCCAAAATTCATTTTCTACCCAAATGTCTCTTTCGATATCTAGAGGAGAACCAAATAACATACTTTTTTGTTTTTCATACCATGATTTCTTGAAAGGATTAAAAGGAATAGCGATACGTGCTTCTAATTTAACATTTGGGGTTTTCGCAAATCTGTAAGCATACCATTCTAAGAGTTGTTTATTAAATCCCTTAAATCCACTCTGATTTGGTTGCGTAGTTTTTATATCAAAAATATATTCAATACCATTTTTGTAAAAGTGAATATCTACCCCTGTTCCGGGAGGTGGGGATGTATATTTAACTATTTCTTCAGGATTAATTTGTAAAGCTGCATTCCTTAATCTCTCTATACATTCTTCTGTTAAGACTCTCCTAGTATTATACTTATTTTCTCGTTCATCAATTAATTGATTTAATTCATTTTGTAAAATTGTTGGAAATGGTTCTGGCTTCAATATTTTTGCAGTGACAATTTCAAATCCATTTAATGTTGCTAAAGTTTTAGCTATGGGTTCCCAACAAGTCGTTCCTAAGCTTGTTTCCAATCCTCCAATCAGAGAACGTATTCTTCTTTCTATAGGAAAAATATCATCTAATACTTGGTAATTTGGATTTTTTTGATGCTTGAAAAAATTCCTAATTGATTTTTTGAGATTTTCTTTAATTATTTTTTTCGTAGATTCTTCCATGTTGTCTAATTCCTCTTAATTACTTCAACTCAAATATTACCAATTACTATTCTTAGGAATAACCAACACCTTATCAACTCTATTCCCATCCATATCCATAACTTCAATTCTCATCCCTTCCCACTCAAAATGATCTGCTGCTACGGGAATTCTTCCGAAATGAGTAATTACTAAACCACCTAAAGTTTGAAAACTTCCCATTTCTTCGATATTAATTTCTTCTAATCCAAAAAGTTCAAAAAATTCCTCTACTGGTAACATTCCATCTACTAACCAAGAACCATCTTCTCTTTGAATTGCTTGGGGTTGTTCTTGTCCTGGTTCTGGGGGAACATCACCGACAATTTCACTCATAATATCATTGAGAGTAACTAATCCTTGAATTACTCCATATTCGTCTACTACTAAAGCAATATGAGTAGCGGTTTGTTTGAATAATTCTAATACTTTTAAACCCCTGGTACTTTCGGGTACAAATATGGGTTGACGTAATCCTATTGTTAAATCAAATGGTTCATGGTGTAAACTTCTAGCTAAGATATCAGTAACGGGAATTACACCTAATACATTATCCAATCCTTCTTGACAAACGGGATAACGAGAATAACGACTTTCTGACATTTTGCGGCGGTTTTCTTCGGGGGAGTCGTCTAAGTCTAACCAAACTATATCAGGTCTTGGTCTCATTAAAAAACTCACAGGGCGATCGCCTAATTTAAACACCCTTTCCACCATATCCTGTTCTGCTTCTTCAAATGTTCCCGCTTCCGTTCCCTGTTGAATTAAGATTTTAATTTCCTCTTCTGTAACTTGGGGTTCTTGGGAAGGTCTAATTCCTAAAATTTTTAAAACTGTTTCTGTGGATAAACTTAAAAAATATACCACTGGTGCAACTATTGTCGCTAACACTTTCATAGGAACAGCTACAGCTATAGCTATTTTTTCTGGGTTATTTAATGCTAATCTTTTCGGTACAAGTTCACCAATAATTAATGACAAATAGGTAATTACTAAAACTACTAAACTAAAAGCAATGGGCTGACTATAATTAGTTAAAATAGGAATTAACTCAATATATTTTTCCAATCTTTGGGCAATGGTAGCGCCACCAAATACACCATTTAAAATATTAATTAGTGTAATCCCTACTTGCACCAAGGATAAAAAATGATTAGGAGAATCAGCAAGTTGCAGTGCAGCTTGGGCGTTAATGTTTCCTTGATTTGCTAATTGTTGTAATCTGGCCTTACGGGCGGAAACTATGGCCATTTCTGAGGTAGAAAATACGCCATTAGCAACAATTAAGACCAAAATGATTAAAATTTCAATGGTGATAGATGACATTTTATTTAGGAGTCAACAGTTCAGGAGTCAGGAGTCAGGAGTCAGGAGGCAGGAGGCAGAAGGCAGGAGGCAGAAGGCAGGAATTAATATCATCACCAGTCCCCAGTCCCCAGTCCCCATGCCCAATTCCCCTAAAATAGTTCATATATAATTACAATCTAGATTTTCTCACTTTTCACGACTTCCTACGCTAGTAACACCTATGGCATTTTCTTCTATTGTGCGTGCTTTGACGCGATCGCCTCTCACCGCAGAACTCAACACCAAACTCAAAAAAAATCAAGAACTACGGTTAAATGGTATTTCCCGCTTACCCAAGGGTTTAGTAGCCTCCGCTTTAGCTAATCATGAAAACAGGCATTTGTGCGTAATTTGTGCCACCTTAGAAGAAGCTGGTCGGGTTTATGCCCAGATGGAAGCAATGGGGTGGAACACGGTCCATTTTTACCCCACATCCGAAGCCTCACCCTATGAACCTTTTGATCCAGAAACTGAGTTAAATTGGGGTCAAATGCAGGTTTTAGCAGATTTAATTAATAGTCATTCTACCCAAAAACAGACAGCTATTATCGCTACTATTGGTGCATTACAACCACATCTACCACCACCGGAGGATTTTAAATCATTTTGTCTGACTTTAAACAAGGGCATGGAATATGATTTAGATGAATTTAGCGAAAAAATCACCGCTTTAGGATATGAAAGGGTTTCTTTAGTAGAAACTGAAGGTCAATGGAGTAGAAGAGGGGATATTGTAGATATATTTCCCGTTTCTTCAGAATTACCAGTACGCTTAGAATGGTTCGGTGATGAAATCGAAAAAATTAGAGAATTTGATCCATCTACCCAACGTTCTGCATTAGATAAAGTTGATCAAATTTCCCTCACTCCCACCAGTTTTGCACCAATTGTTTTATCAGCTTTAAAAGCACATCCTCAATTTTCTCAATTGACTTCAGAATTAGAATTAGATACAGAAAAATTGGAAAATTCTGGATTAGAAGGAAGTAGAAGATTTTTAGGTTTAGCTTTTAACAAACCCGCCGCAATTTTAGATTATTTACCAGAAAATACCTTAGTTGCTATTGATGAAGTAGAACAATGTCACGCCCATAGTGATCGCTGGGTTGAAAATGCTGATCTTCAGTGGTCAGTAATCAGTGAACAGTTATCAGTTACCTTACCAAAAATACATCTCAATTTTGATGATTGTTTAACGGCAGTTAATCATTTTCCCACTGTATATTTATCAGAATTAGCGGAAGAAAATAACGGTACGAATTTAGCAAGTAGACCTTTACCTGTTACCCCCCATCAGTTTGCTAAATTAGCAGAAACTCTCAGACAAGAAAGGGAAAGAAAATTTGCAGTTTGGTTAATTTCTGCTCAACCTTCCCGTTCTGTGGCATTATTGCAAGAACATGATTGTCCTGCCCAATTTATTCCTAATCCCCGTGATTATCAAGCAATTGATAAATTACAAATTAATCATACACCAGTTGCTTTAAAATATTCCGGTTTAGCAGAATTAGAAGGTTTTATTTTACCATCCTATCGGATCGTCATTGTCACCGATAGAGAATTTTATGGACAACATTCCTTAGCTAATTTTGGGTATATTCGTAAACGCCGAAAAGCCACATCTAAACAAGTTGATCCGAATAAATTAAGACCGGGAGATTTTGTTGTTCATCGTAGTCATGGTATCGGTAAATTTATTAAATTAGAAAGTTTAACAATTAACAATGAAACCCGTGATTATTTAGTTATTCAATATGCTGACGGTGTGTTAAGAGTTGCCGCTGATCAAGTTGGTTCTTTATCTCGATTTAGAACTAATGCAGATAACCCCCCAGCATTACATAAAATGACTGGTAAAGCCTGGGAAAATACTAAAAACAAAGTCAGAAAGTCTATTAAAAAATTAGCAGTAGACCTGTTAAAATTATATGCTGCCCGTTCCCAACAACAGGGTTTTTCCTATCCCCAAGATATGCCTTGGCAAGAAGAAATGGAAGATTCTTTCCCCTATCAAGCTACTACAGATCAACTCAAAGCTGTGCAAGATGTAAAACGGGATATGGAAAGTGAAAGACCTATGGATCGTTTGGTTTGTGGTGATGTAGGTTTTGGGAAAACGGAAGTAGCAATTAGGGCAATTTTTAAAGCTGTTACTGCTGGTAAACAGGTGGCACTTTTAGCCCCCACGACAATTTTAACCCAACAACATTATCACACTATTAAAGAACGTTTTTCACCCTATCCTATTCATGTCGGTTTATTAAATCGTTTTCGGAGTGCGGAGGAAAAACGCAATATTCAAAAACGCCTAGCAACCGGTGAGTTAGATATAGTTGTGGGAACACATCAATTATTAGGAAAAGGTGTAACTTTTAAAGATTTAGGACTTTTAGTAATTGATGAAGAACAAAGATTTGGTGTAAATCAAAAGGAAAAAATCAAGAGTTTAAAAACTCAAGTTGATGTATTAACTTTATCAGCAACTCCTATTCCCAGAACCTTATATATGTCTTTATCGGGAATTAGGGAAATGAGTTTAATTACTACTCCACCTCCAACTAGAAGACCTATACAAACCCATTTAGCACCGTTAAACCCGGAAATTATTAGAAGTGCAATTAGACAGGAATTAGATCGAGGGGGACAGGTTTTTTATGTAGTTCCCAGGGTGGAAGGAATTGAAGAAACTACTGCCAATTTAAGGGAAATGATTCCTGGAGGAAGATTTGCGATCGCCCATGGTCAAATGAATGAAAGTGAATTAGAATCTACTATGCTCACTTTCAGTAACCATGAAGCTGATATTTTAGTTTGTACCACAATTATTGAATCTGGTTTAGATATTCCCAGAGTTAATACCATTTTAATTGAAGATGCTCACCGTTTTGGTTTATCCCAATTATATCAATTAAGAGGAAGAGTAGGAAGGGCAGGAATTCAAGCTCACGCTTGGTTATTTTATCCTAAACAACGAGAATTATCCGATGCAGCTAGACAAAGATTAAGAGCAATTCAAGAATTTACTCAACTCGGTTCTGGTTATCAATTAGCAATGCGAGATATGGAAATTCGCGGTGTGGGTAATTTGCTTGGTGCGGAACAATCTGGACAAATGGATGCGATAGGATTTGATTTGTACATGGAAATGTTGGAGGAAGCAATTCGAGAAATTAGAGGTCAAGAAATACCCAAGGTTGATGATACCCAAATTGATCTTAATCTCACTGCTTTTATTCCTTCTACTTACATTACAGATTTAGATCAAAAGATGAGTGCTTACCGTGCAGTTGCAACAGCTAAAAATAAACAAGAGTTAAATGCAATTGCCGCAGAATGGACTGATAGATATGGTGCTATTCCTGTTCCTGCAACTCAACTTTTACGAATTATGGAGTTAAAACAGTTAGCTAAGAATATCGGTTTTAGTAGGATTAAACCTGAGAATAAACAGCATATTGTTTTAGAAACTCCTATGGAAGAACCCGCTTGGAATTTGTTAGCAGAAAAGTTAACGGATACGATGAAAAATCGTTTTGTTTATTCTCCCGGTAAGGTGACTGCTAGGGGTTTGGGTGTGTTTAAAGTTGATCAACAGTTGCAAACTTTGATTGATATTTTTTCTAAGATGCAGGGTGTTATTCCTGATGTTGCTGTAGTTTAATTTTGTAGGTTGGGTTGAGGAATGAAACCCAACATTATTAATCCTTTTCTTGGGTTGCACTATCGCTTAACCTAACCTACTATGAAATAAATATCTCAATTAAAATTCCAATAGAGGTGACAATGGTTTTACAACTACTCAGACACCAATTTACTGTTAATCAATTTCATAAAATGGCTGAGTCTGGTATTTTGTCGGAAAATGATCGCGTGGAATTAATTCGGGGGGAAATGATTGATATGTCACCTATTGGTACAAGACACTCAGGTTGCGTTCTATTTTTAACAAATTCACTTCCTTTACTGTTGGGAAAACTTGCTTTAGTTAGTGTGCGAAACCCAGTAGAATTAGATGAAATTTCTGAACCACAACCAGATATAGCATTATTAAAACCTCGTCCAGATTTTTACAGCAATTCACACCCCCAACCAGAAGATATTTTTCTGTTAATAGAAGTTGCTGATACAACTGTAAAATATGATCGGGAAGTGAAAATTCCTTTATATGCAGAAGCAAATATTTCTGAAGTTTGGTTAATAGACGTTAATCAGGAATTAATAGAAGTATATCGTCATCCTATCCAGGGAATTTATCAAGATATTCAGACTTTAGAGAAAAATCAAAGTTTATCAATTTTGGCTTTTCCTGATGTGAATATTAATGTGAGTGAGATATTTTCATAAGTATTGATTTTATCTAAAATATTAATGAAAGAATAACTATATCTTTTGGGGAAGTACGATGTTTAAACAAATTACTTTAGAGAATTTTAGAACTCACAAATTAACAACTATAGAATTATATCCAGTTACTTTGTTAATTGGTAATAATAATTCTGGGAAAACAAATCTTTTAGCAGGAATACAACATTTTTGTAATCTTGTCAAAAGAGGACATCCTGATCATGATTTTAGATCAGTGAGTGCTATTGGAGATTTATATCCACATAAATACAGGCTTGCAAAAAATGAAGAACCGATGTCATTTTCAATTTTATGGAACGATGAAGATGGAGAAATAAATTATAAAATAGAAATATATGAAAACGAACAATTTTTAAATAGAGCGTGCTGTAAGGAAAAAATAATTATAAAATTAGCTAATAATAAAATACCCAAAGAAGTTGACAGTGGCTATAATCAACCAACTAATATACTAGAATTAAGAGAAAAAATACAATCAGATCCATGTTTAGATGAAAAAGAAAAACTAATATGTACATTATTTTTTGCTGATTTTGATAATACATTTAGTTATCATTTTCAACCTACTTTTCTGAAAGACATAATTAAAGAAGGTCAGCATAAAGATAATGATTCAAATAATGATTTTGAACATCTAAAAATACCAGCAGATTTGGGAGAAACAGGAGAAAAATTTCAGTCAATACTTCGCTATATTAAAGAAAAAGAACAACCAATATATTCATCATTTATTGCTAAAATGAGGACGGTTGATACCAGCTTTATCGGAGTTCGCTATGATCCTAATCGTTCTAGTTTAATTTGGGAATTTGACTTAGGACGTAAGGGAAACATTGAAGAATTTATGCCAGAAGTTGTATCAGATGGTTTTATGAAAATTGCGGCAATAAGTTTACTAGCATCTTTAAAAACACCACCTGCTTTAATCATGTTAGAAGAAATAGAAAATGGTATTAACCCAGGTAATATACAACAATTGATGAATTGGATTTGGCAAACAACATCAATAAATGAATATGGTTTTGCAACTACACAATTTATCTTAACTTCTCATAGTCCCTCAGTATTACGAGAATTTTATCAACATCCCGATCATGTTTATACAGTCCGTTTAGATAAACGTAGTCGTCAAAGTGATGTGAGAAACTTAAATACTGCACTTGATACCCTAGTGGGAATTGGAGCGATTAAAGATGATGAAGTAGAATATGAAACCGAAGCAAATACAGGTAAAAAAATCATCAAAATTCCCAAATATCAGTTAGCAGAACTTTGGTATACAGGAACAATCGGGTGATTTATCATGACTAATATTAATGTGGGAATTGTGGGTGATGGGCTAACTGATTATAAAGTTTTTGGTAAAATTGTTGAATGTATTTTACTAGAAGAAAATTCAGATTTTGTCACAGTTAATGTCATTCCACTGATTAGAAAAAACATTTTTGATCATGTGCAAAAATATAAAAATGCCTGTAAAAAGAATCCTGATGAGTATTACTTACCAAGTAAAACAGCAATAGAGTTAAGAGCTAATATTTTAGCTACTGTTCTTAGTGCTTTTGAAGAATTTAATGATAATGTAGAAGTTTCCTATAGTGATATTCTCTTAATAACTACAGATACAGAGCATATTCTCAAAGACAAAAATCAATATTTTGATACTTGGGCAATTAGTTTATCACATATATTAAGAGAAGCAATTGAAAAGTTTTATGATTTTCAAGCTATAAGAGGTTATCCTCGACAATATTTACCTGTAATTATGCCTTTAGTCACATTTCCTTCCATAGAAGTTATCGTTGCTGCTGCTAGGGGAGAATTAAATAAAAACTATGGTAAAAGTCCCCGTGAGTGGAAACTCTTATTATACAAAACTGAATATCCCCAAGATGAACAAATAGAAAAGGAAGCTCTAAATTACATTACCCCAGATACTATTAATCATATTTTTAATGATTTACCTGAGTCAAGATATTTGATTCAAACATTATCTTTAGGATTAAAACGTTGTTTTTTGACTGGTAAATCTAATTGTGAATAAGGAAAGATAAATACAAAATTACCTATGAATCAAGTAACCCACAATTTGAATTAACTGTATATTTGTATGTTTGATGGTTAAACCAGTTACCACAAAACTTAATCAAAAAGTAAACAAACGCAATTAAAATAGTATAAGAAAAAATAATCCTCGAATTTTCAGGTTTTCCGACTATTTTGCGATAATTGATCTAGTAACTTTTGTAATTTACCCATAAAATCTTAAACTAGGTTAGATTTTTTAAGATAGCGTCTTTAAATTATATGAGTCAGGTTACAGAACAGGGTGCAAGAGCAACAACTCAAAATCCAATGTCAGATAAAATCAATGATATCGCTTGGCAAGCTCATCAGGGCAGTGTTGCCGCAATTATCCAAATTTTAAACGAAAATCTAGTTACATCCGGTGTCAGAACCAGAGCGGTTTTTGCTGACGGTGTGTTACAACTTTTGTGTGAAGCTGCTACGGTAGAACAGTTAGAGGAATCTATTTTAGTAGAAAAAATCCAGCAAATATTAGAATCTATCGCTCCTCGGAATATTCGCCGAGTAAATATTAACAGTCGTATTGTCAGAGAAGAACAATTATTGTGGTTAGAAGAAATTAATAGAGATAGAGAAAATCAATTATTATGGTCACAGGAAATAGTGTTATCTAAACCGGGAATTTTTCAACAATTTATCCAGGATTTACAAAGTTTATATAATTCAAAAGAAAAATCAATTTCCTCTCAATCATTATCCTTATTAAATCTCAAAAATCAACAACAAGTTGCTACTAAAAGATTGATTATCGGCTCAACTATTCTCTTTACAATAATCGCCATTTATGCTTTAAATAACAACCAGTTCATCACCATTATTAATAATCTTCTACCAATAAGAATATCAACATCTGTAGATACAGAAAACAGGGTAAAATCACCAAATACATCTGTTAGTGGCAATCAAAACCAAGTCAATTCTAGTGATAATGATTATTTTGCAGAAGCGGTAAGGTTCGCTAACCAAGCAACTGTAAATGGTAAAACCGCCATCACTAGAACTCAATGGTTAGAAATAGCTGCTACATGGCAAAGAGCATCTGATTTAATGAGTAAAGTTCCTGCAACTCACCCTCGTCATCAAGAAGCCCAAATTCGCATGAAATTATATAAAGAATATAGTAAAACGGCAGAAGAAGAAGCAGAAAAAAGGAATAAGTAATTGGTATTCTCAATTCCCAATTCTTCATTCTTCATTCTTCATTCTAAATTCTACATTCTTAAACGCTCATTTCCAACATTCTCTGCATAGGTTTAAGTGCTGCTAGTCTGATGTCTTCTGACATGACAATTTCCGGTGTGCGGTTTTTCATGCTTAGATACAGTTTCTCTAAGGTGTTTAACCGCATAAACGGACATTCGTTACAGTTACAGTTACTTTCAGGAGGTGCAGGAATAAAGTGTTTACCAGGGGCTAGTTTTTGCATCTGGTGGATGATTCCTGGCTCTGTAGCCACGATAAACTCCTGGCTAGGGCTTTTTTGACAATAATTCAATAGGGCGGCTGTAGAGCCGATATAACTGGCATGACGTAAAACGCTGGTTTCACATTCTGGATGGGCGATCGCCTCCGCTTGGGGATGTGTCGCTTTTAACTCGACTATTTTCCGTTCGGAGAAGGTTTCATGAACAATACAGCTACCTTGCCATAACACCATATCCCGGCCAGTTTGCTGCATTACGTAACGTCCTAAATTTCGATCTGGTGCAAAAATAATTTGTTGATCTGCGGGTATTTGCTGAACTATTTTCACAGCATTGGAACTGGTGCAGATAATATCACTCATCGCCTTAATTTCGGCGGTGCAATTAATATAGGAAATGACTAAATGATCTGGATGTGCAGCTTTAAAAGCAGCAAATTGATCCGGTGGACAACTATCAGCCAAAGAACAACCTGCATCTAAATCTGGCAATAATACCAATTTATCAGGATTGAGGATTTTTGCGGTTTCCGCCATAAAGTGAACACCAGCAAATACGATCACATCTGCATTAGTTTGGGCTGCTGCTCTAGCTAATTGTAAAGAATCACCAATAAAATCTGCAATATCTTGGATATCTGGATCTTGGTAGTAGTGAGCTAATATGACTGCATTAAGCTCTTTTTTGAGATCCTCAATGGCCGCAAATAAATCTAGTGGTAGTGTACCCTGTGGTCGAGCGATGGTATTGGTAAACACAATAGTTGGATTTTTGGTAGATAGTGTAACTTTCTCTTAATGATCTAATTATAGTAGTTTTTACCAAAAATGGAATATGAGTTAGGGAAGATAGGAAGATGGGATGATAGGGAGAGGGAGTGATAGGGTAATGGGGAGAAAAGTTAGTCTTTCATTCTAAATTCTTCATTCTAAATTCTAAATTCTTCAGGTGGCATGAGTCAGAAAAATCAATCAAAACCTGTGAAAATTGCTGTAATTGGCGATGTTCATGATCAATGGGAAATAGAAGATGGGTTAGCACTCAAATCTTTGGGAGTTGACTTGGCGCTGTTTGTGGGCGATTTTGGGAATGAGTCTGTGGAGGTTGTTAGGGCGATCGCCTCGTTGGATCTTCCTAAAGCCGCAATAATGGGAAATCATGATGCTTGGTTCACTGCTACGGAATGGGGGCGGAAAAAGTGTCCCTATGATCGCACCAAAGAAAACCGAGTACAACAGCAATTAGACTTATTCGGATCTGCTCATGTGGGTTTTAGTAAGTTAGACTTTCCTGAGTGGAATATTACAGTAATCGGTGGCCGTCCTTTTACCTGGGGTGGTGCAGAATGGAGATTTGCAGATATCTGTAAACAGTTATATGATGTCAGCACCTTAGAAGAATCTACGGAAAAAATATTAGAATCTGTCAAAAGTGCTACCTGTGACAATATTATATTTTTGGGACATAATGGACCTACGGGTTTAGGCGATCGCCCTGAAGATCCTTGTGGTAAAGACTGGCATCCTATTGGTGGTGACTTCGGTGATCCAGATTTAGCAGCCGCAATTTCTCAAACTCGTAACCTCAATAAAAATGTGTCTTTAGTTACCTTTGGGCATATGCACCGCAATCTTAGAAATACCAAAAAAGTCTTGAGGACGGCATTTACTCAAAGTCCAGAGGGTACAGTTTACTTAAACGCTGCCAATGTACCGCGAATTATCGAAAAAGACGGTGTAAAACTACGGAATATGTGTCTAGTTACTTTAGAATCCGGTGTAGTCCAAAAAGCTGCCCTGGTTTGGGTAGACGACAAGTATAAAATAGTCACTCAAGAAATTTTCTATGATGCCGCTGCCGCAGTAGTGAAAATGTTGTAGACAATGTTGTAAATATATGCTACGATATTGTATGTCAGATATTGTGTAGAACATACTGACAAACAATTTGGAGAGGTGGCAGAGTGGTCGAATGCGTCCGACTTGAAATCGGATGAGGCTAAAACCTCCGGGGGTTCGAATCCCCCCCTCTCCGTTTTTTCATGGAATGTAGATAGTTCTTGATTATTTGTCTGAATCAGGATGTTCAGGATTTAAGGATTTTCAGGATTGTTATTGATTACTTTTCTGTTTGCATCAAAATTTAAAATAATTTTGAATTTTGAACTTTGAATTTTGAATTTTTACTTCTCAAAGGGTGTCCTGGTTATCCTGATTCAGATAATTCAAATTCTTGTTTTATTAAACTATTAAAGTTTTTCTACTTTTAGCCAGATAATGTTCATCTAATGCACGTCTGAGAATCATTTTGATTACAGCGTCAGGAGTAATATTTAATTCAGATGCTATTTCCTCAATTTCTTGTAGTATGTTTTGAGGTAGATTCACAGGTGTAGAAATAGATTTTTGTGATCTGCGAACAGTAGTTAAATGTTTTGTACCTATTCTAGTAGATTCAGGATCAAAATATTGATCAATAATTTCTTCTCCTGCGGCTATTTTTTGTTCTAGTTCATCCGTAGAAATATTGTTCATGAATTTCTTTCCAAATTATCAACTTTAAAATCACATCCTATAAATCCTCTTTTTAGTGAGAAGTAGGGAATTGTGTTTTAACACCTTTTTAACTGAGATAATAACACTACAATTTCATCCATTGCATTTCTCACAATACTTGCAGGTTGATCAGATTGATTTACCATAATACTAAAAACTAGTGGTTGATAATTAGTGTTATTCACATATCCCGATAAAGTAACCACACCCATCATTGTACCTGTTTTTGCTTGAACAATTCCCTGAGCAGATGTATTCAAAAACCGATTTTTTAAAGTTCCACTCACTCCCGCAACCGGTAAAGAAGCGCGGAATATTTCTCCTTGGTTAGATGTTCCCATAATTTGTAGAACTTGAACCAAAGATTCAGGACTAATTAAGTTTTTTCGAGATAAACCAGAACCATCTACAATTATATAACTTTTCGGATCAACTCCTAATTCAGTTAAGGTATTTTTGACAACTTCTAACCCACTATCAACGGTAGTTTGATTATCTTTTAATGGTTGTTGACTACCCAAAGTTTTTAAAATTGCTTCAGTAAATAAGTTATTACTATTACCATTAATTTCTTTGATTAATTCAGACAAAGATGGAGATTCTAAAAAAGCTATTTCTTGAGATATATTACCACTATTTTTAACAGATACTTGTTTCACTTTAATTCCTGCTTTTAATAAACTACCCCGAAAATGTCTGAGAAAATTATCCGCTGGATCAAAAACAGCAATAGCTGTAATATCTGGTTTTGCATTTACGGGTAACTGTCCTTTAATTCTGAGAATTTGACCTTTTAAATCTCGGTAAACTGCTACAAAACCAGGTTGATTTTCTGCTGTGGTAATGGTATTATTTTGAATATTCCAATTATGAGAATCTAAAAAATTAGTCCATTGAATTTTTAACGGCTCACCAATTTTTTGAGAGACAAAATTAATCACTGCTGCATTTTCATTGACAATCAAACTATTCACAGGTGCGCCATAATAAAATTGTACATCTTCCCATTGCCAACTGGGGTTAACTACTTCACCTTGAAAATAACTATCATCAGCTATTAATTGATCAATTTCTCTAATTCCTCTTTGATATAATTGCTGGGATAATATATCTAATTGTGCAGTTTTTAAACTTGGATCACCTCTACCCACAACCCGCAAAGTCCCCTCAGCATCTTGATAAATTGAAGTACGAATTTTGAAATCTCTACCTAATTTTTTTAATGCTGCTGCTGTGGTAAAAAGTTTATTAGTAGAAGCAGGAATAAAATATTTTTCTGATTCTAAATTGTAGAGTTTTTGCTCAGAATTAAGAGGTTTAATTAAAATTCCCCAGCGCATTCTGGTAAATTCAGGGCGATTAATGATATTATTTATTGATGATTGTATTTGATTGGAACATATAGATGTTGTAGATGTTTTTTCTGTGGTTTGTGTTGTTTGTGCTTGGGCTATTTGTTGAGCAAAGGGAATTTGAATACTGATCAATAAGGAAGTTAGAAAAATAGATATTTTTGGGGATAACATGATGATTTTCATGATTATTTTAGATATTGTGTAAAAAGAGGAAAAAATTGCAAGAATTTTGAAGGTTATACCTTAAAAACCGTGCATTTTGGGACTAAGAAATCCAAAAATTTGGGGATGACAGATAGCTCAAACTATTCCCTATTCCCTATTAAGAGCCTCAACGAACAGACTTTTTAAGCAAACCCTAATTACCAATCATATAAGAAGCTCATGATAGCTGATAATTTGCTGTTCATGAGCTAGAAAAAATTTTATTTATTTAAGAAAGAATTGCACTAGCAATAGCTTTTTTCCCAATTTGGTAATATTGAAAGTTTCGATAGATACAATTTTTTATTATTATTCCTCCTCTTCTTCTTCTTCTAGTTCTTCAAAAATTTCATCTATCAATTCTTCTGCACGTTCATCAGAGATTTTTAATGCTTCTTGAAGTTCAAAAAGATATTCTTCTTCTGAGTCTGGCGTGTCTTCATCCATATCTAAGATTAAGATAGCGATGATGTAAGCAAGTTCCCGATCTTTCTTTTTGGTTAAGGAGGCGGTCGCACTAGGTACTAAGGTATCTGTGTCGTTTTCGTCTATGATAGAATTGACTTTTTTTGTCAATTTTTCAAAGTCCTGCTCTGAATAGTTTTCAAAGAGTCCAATACCTTCTAACATATCTTCTAAGGGAAATTCTTCGGTAGAAATAATCCCTTCACCTTCATCAGCAGCGGTAAATAGTCCCAAAATGGCGATCGCAACTTCTGGTTCTAGTTTAACTGGTGTTTTGATTTTGCTTTTCACCAACTCGCTTTTAGACATGATCATCCTTGTGATTTAGTTAATTTATTAGACTTCTAAATCATTGCAGAAAATCACAAAATCGGTGAATTTTTTTCACACATTCTCAACTTCCAGAACTCCCAAAACTCCTGACTCAAAAGGGCAACCACAGGGGGTTTGCTGAGGGCAACCACAGGGGGTTTGCCCCTACTACTCCTTGTTCGTGCAGCGTGGCGAAGCCATTCTCCTAACTCCTGATAACTGATAACTGGTAACTGGTAACTGATAACTACAGCTTATTCCCGCACTCAGCACAGAAGTTATGACTGGGTGGGTTTTTTGTACCACAATGATTACAGTGAACTGGTTCAATTGCTGTTGTCGGTACTGGTTTGGGTAAGCCAAACATCTGGGCGTTACTCTTACCAGGCGCTACCATTGGATAACAGTTTTCATTTTTGGTAACACGCACATCTACAATTACTGGTCCATCATGTTCCAGCATTTCGGCGATTTTATCTGCTAGTTCTTCTCTGGTATTGATCACTATGCCTTTAATGCCATAAGCTTGTGCTAATAGTTCGATATCCGGCATTCCTACTTCCATGTTAGAACAGGAATAACGTTCACCATAAAAGGCTTCTTGCCATTGACGCACCATTCCCTGCCAACCGTTATTTAAAATTACTGTCTTGACATTTAGCTTATATTGTGCTAATGTTCCCAATTCCTGTAAACACATTTGGAAACTAGCATCACCACTGATACAAATTACCTCTTCATCGGGAAAAGCTGCTTTTGCACCCATAGCCGCAGGAACACCAAAGCCCATAGTACCTAAACCTGCACTAGAGATCCAGCGTCTTGGACCGTTCTTTAAAAACTGCGCCGCCCACATTTGATGTTGACCAACATCGGTGGTATAAAATGCGTTGGGTGCTTGTTTACCAACTTCAACTATTACCTCTTGGGGAGAAATGCTATCAGCATGATGGGGTACAACTAAGGGATAATCTTGTTTCCAACGGTTAATCAGGTTTAACCATTCTTGGTTACGGTTAGATGCAGCATTACCATTTGTTTCCTGACATCGCCGTAGTAAGTCTTGGAGAACGGTTTTCACATCACCAACAATAGGAACATCAGGAACACGGTTTTTACCTACTTCCGCAGGGTCAATATCAATGTGAATAACCTTAGCATGGGAGGCAAATTCATCTAGTTTACCTGTAACCCGGTCGTCAAATCTTGCACCTACGCAGATTAACAAATCACAGTCTGTCACCGCAAAGTTGGCGTAAGCAGTACCGTGCATTCCCAACATTCCCACAGATAGAGGATGGTGTTCATCAAATGCACCAATACCCATTAAGGTAGTAGTCACAGGTATATTAAATAACTCTGCCAGTTGTTTAATTTCTGCATGGGCATTAGCGGCGATCGCCCCACCACCCACATACAACAATGGACGACGACTTTCTCGAATTAACTGGATCGCTGCATTAATTTGTCGGGGGTTGCCTTTAACTGTAGGACGATATCCCCGTAATTTTACTGAACCTGGTTCTACAGGTACATAATCAAATTCTTCTAAGGCTACATCTTTAGGAACATCTATTAACACCGGACCTGGCCTACCTGTACTGGCAATATGAAACGCTTCCGCCACAATTTGCGCCATATCTTTAGGGTCACGTACTACGTAGGAATGCTTAACAATAGGTAAAGTAATACCATAGATATCTGTTTCTTGGAAAGCATCTGTACCAATAGCCGCCCTTGGTACTTGCCCAGTAACAATAATCATCGGTATAGAATCCATGTAAGCCGTAGCAATACCTGTAACTAGGTTAGTTGCTCCGGGACCAGAAGTACCAAAACATACTCCCACCTTACCGGTTGCACGGGCGTAACCATCCGCTGCATGAGAAGCGCCCTGTTCATGTCTAACAAGAATATGTTTAATTGGGCGTGTTGCTTCTACTTTATATAAATCATCATATATAGGTAGAATTGCACCACCGGGATAACCAAAAATATACTCTACACCATGACGTATTAAGCTATCCATTAAGGCATAACCACCAGAAGCCCGTTGAGGATATACTTCTGATGATTTAGGAAGAGAAGAAGATTGTTGATTTTCTGATTGTGGAATACTGGTTTGGGAAGGGGAGCGCACGGTTAACCTCTAAATATCACTAACATTAGCCCTGAAATTCTATGTTAAGAAATTTTAGGGTAATCTGATTTTACATCTAAACTAAAAACCATTCTTGGGGGTATCACCTTTTTAGATTGTAAATCATTCATAAACTTTTTAAAATCTGTATACACTTTTTATCAAGGTTGTCATTTTTTAAAAGTCAAAAACAGACAAAACGCTTTACTGGTACATTACTTTTCATTTGTGAAGATTATACACCTAACGATTCTCGGAATCTGAGAGATCAAAAAATATGAACATCCAAAAAACACAACAACAAAAATTCATAATTTACATTTTACTCATTGCGATCTCCATCCTTACCCTCTTTCCCTTACTATGGTTAATAAGTACATCCTTAAAATCCCCCACAGAAAACCTACTACAAACACCACCGCAATTATTACCAAGTCAACCTACATTAAATAACTACTTCCGTGTTTGGGAAACCCTACCCTTTGGCACATATTTATACAATAGTCTCATAGTTTCTTTACTAACTGTAATCTTAAATTTATTATTTTGTTCCTTAGCAGCTTATCCCCTAGCTAGATTATCATTTATAGGCAGAAACGCAATTTTCATAGCTGTTGTTTCCACAATTATGATTCCCTTTCAAATTGTGATGATACCTTTATATATTCTCATGGTTAAATTAGGATTAACTAACAGTTATTTAGGAATGATATTTCCCAGTTTAGCTTCTGCATTTGGGATTTTTTTATTAAGACAAGCATTTATGGGAGTACCCAAAGAAATAGAAGAAGCAGCAAGGATGGATGGTAGTTCTGAATTAGGAATATGGTGGTTTATCATGTTACCAGCAATTAAACCAGCATTAATAACTTTAGCAATTTTTGTCTTTATTGGTGCTTGGAGTGATTTTTTATGGCCTTTAATTATTATCCAAGATGAAAGTTTATATACTTTACCTTTAGGAGTTGCTAAATTAGCAGGTACATTTTCATTAGATTGGCGTTTAGTAGCAGCAGGATCTATAATTTCTATTGCTCCAGTTTTGTTGTTATTTTTATTTTTGCAAAGGTTTATAGTTCCCACAGATACAGGTAGTGGTGTGAAAGGTTAAAAATCATATTTTCTGTAGGAGTTTTAAGTAGTCGTGCAAAATAAATTTCATAGTGAGGAAAAAAAGTACCAGAATTTTGTTTGAAAGGTATACCTGAAAAACCGTGCATTTTAGGACTAAGAAATCCAAAAACTTGGGGATGATAGATAGCTCAAACTATTACCTATTACCTATTACCTATTCCCTATTACCTACCTCCACGAAAAGAATTTCTCAGCAACCCCTAATTATATAAAATACAGCAGTTTCCGAAGTTATGAAGTACACCCTGATTTATTTACTGTTCCCTGTTCCCTGTTCCCTGTTCCCTAAAACTAAAAAACTCTGTACCTC
>RDXV01000077.1 GCA_004292695.1 Nostocales cyanobacterium
CGAATCTCTGGGTGCTTCCTACCGCTATATCTGCCCCTAATTCACCGGGGGGTGTGAGTAATGTTAAACTGAGAGGATCTGCTGCTATTGTCACCAATGCACCCTGAGCATGGGACTGTTCTATAAAGTTGCGATAGTCGTAAATTTTACCATCAGTTGCGGGATATTGCAGAATTGCCCCAAAGATAGTTTCGGAAAAATCAAAGGTTTGATGATCAGCGATAATGATATTAATACCTAAAGGTTTTGCGCGTGTCTGCAATACATCAATAGTTTGGGGATGACACGCACTAGAAACAAAAAAGTTATGGGATTTATTTTTGCAGATACCATAACTCATACTCATTGCTTCTGCTGCTGCGGTCCCTTCGTCTAATAAAGAAGCGTTTGCAATTTCTAAACCCGTTAAATCAATAATCATGGTTTGGAAATTTAATAACGCTTCTAAACGTCCTTGGGCGATTTCTGGTTGATAAGGTGTATAAGCTGTATACCAACCAGGATTTTCTAAGATGTTGCGTTGAATAACTGCTGGGGTGATACAATCGTGATACCCCATACCGATGTAAGAACGGTAAACTTGATTTTTTTCAGCGATTTGTTTTAATTTTGCTAATGCTGCATATTCGCTTTGTACTGTCGGTAATTTTAAGTTCTGGTGAAAGCGAATAGAATCGGGTACGGTTTGATTAATTAAATCATCTAAACTATTGATACCCAATGTTACCAACATCTGCTGGATATCACTAGAACTTGGTCCGATGTGTCTTTGGGGAAAATCTTTAATTTTCGCTGTTTTTGCTGGAAAAATGGGATAATCAGGGCGATCGCCAGATTGAGAACGAGAAAGATTAGCTACCACCTATTATTCTCCTAAATTACTGTTTAATATATTGTAATGATTATGGAAAAATAGGTAATATCAAAACCTTAACCAAGGTGATAGGTGACAGGTGACAGGTGACAGTTTTAGGAGTTGGTAAGATTTAGTTTTGATTTAATTTTGATTTAATTTTGATTTAATTTTGATCTCAAGTGCAAGGTTTTTTTAGTTCTTACCTTAAATAGAAATGGTGCGTTAATAACGCACCCAACAGACATCAAGATAAATTACTCACCTTCTACAAGAGCGCTGTATTCATCAGCACTCATCAAATCATCAAGTTCATCTAAATTATCAACACGAATTTTAATTAACCAACCATCATGATAGGGATCATCTGCTAACTGTTCAGGCGCGTCAACAATGGTATCATTACGTTCTATCACCGTACCACTTAAAGGTGCTTTCAGTTCTTCCACTGCTTTCACTGATTCAATGTTACCAAAGGATTCACCCTTAGTAATTACCTCATCCACATCAGGAACTTCCAGAAAAACAATATCACCTAATTGATCCACCGCGTAAGCAGTAATACCAATAGTAGCAATATCTCCATCGAGACGTACATATTCATGAGTATCTTGATACTGTAGCTCTTGCGGATATTCTAAATCCATAGCACTTCCTCTTCCACATTAATAAATTTAGCGTTACCAGAATAGTGTTACCAGAGTAACCCAAGAGACATTATTCCTCAAAAAAATCAAAACTGATCATTTTTGACGATTTTTTGAGCGATAAAAAGGACGTTTGACTACAACCGCTGGATAACTTTTACCACGAATTTCTACCTCTAACTCTTGTTTTAAATTCCCCAATTCCCTTGGTACATAAGCTAAAGCTACTGGATAACCAAGGGTAGGTGACAGCGTACCACTGGTAACTTCTCCTACTTTTTCACCCGATGATAATACTGAATAACCATGACGAGGAATATTTCTTCCTTGGGTTTGTAAACCCACAAGTTTACGTTTCACACCACCAGCCTTTTGTTGAGCTAAAATTTCTCTACCAATAAAATTACCCTTGGTATCTAAATGAACTAACCAACCTAATCCAGCTTCTAAGGGTGTGGTAGTATCATCTATATCTTGACTATACAGCGCCATTGCTGCCTCTAAACGCAGAGTATCCCGACAACCAAGGCCGCAGGGAGTCACACCAGCTTCATAGAGATGATGCCATAATTTTATCCCCACTTGAGGATCTACCATCACTTCAAAACCATCCTCACCAGTATAACCTGTACGCGCTAAAAACGCAGGATGATCAAAAATGGTAGTTTCTAAATGGCCAAAAGCAGGAATTGATGTTAAATCATCTGATACCAAAGATTGAATATAACTGGTGGCCTTTGGTCCCTGGATAGCAAGTAATATTTTATCCCGTGATAAGTCCTTAAATTCTAGGAGATTTAGCTCAAGTTCAAGATGTTGTAATATCCAGTTTTTATCTTTATCGGTAGTTGCTGCATTGACAATGATCACTACCCTTTCTCTTTCCGTATTATCTACACCTTGATAGTAAATAATGATATCATCAATTATTCCTGCCTGTGGATTTAACAAAACCGTGTATTGAGCTTGACCAGGTTGTAAACGACTTAAATCTGAAGGTACTAATTTTTCCAGTTGGGAAATAATATTTTTACCTTGGAGAGTAAATTTACCCATGTGGGAAATATCGAACATCCCCGCATTATTTCTGACAGCATGATGTTCTTGAGTAATACCACTATATTGTACTGGCATTTCCCAACCACCAAAGCTGGTAAAACGCGCTTTCAGTTCCACACCGATGTGATATAAAGGGGTTCTTGCTAGAGATGGGGTAGTATTTTCTATTTGAGTCACAGGTATTTTAAGGATGTGAGTTTTTCAGTATTTTATAGAAGGTAACAGGGAATAGGTGACAGTTGACAGTTGACAGTTGACAGTTGACAGTGAACAGTTGACAGTTGACAGTTGACAGTGAAGAGTTCATTTATTCCCTGTTCCCTGTTCCCTTCTTTAACTGACAACTGATAACTGATAACTGATAACTGATAACTGAACTACGGTTTAATAGTAAAGGTGGAAATGTTGAGATTTATTAACTAAAGATGATGAAACTTTCACGAATACTCGCTGGTATCCTTTTAACTGTACTTTTGTTTGTATATCCTTTATCAGCACAAGCCGCTAGTTCTTCCAGTGTGACTATGTTATCAAAGGAAGAAGTAAAGAGTAATGATTTTTCTGGTAAAGATTTAGTCGGTGCTGAGTTTACCAACTTAGAATTAGACAACACTAATTTTCAAGATGCTAATTTACGAGGTGCTGTATTTAATGGTGTAATTTTGGATGGTGCTAACCTACACAATGTAGATTTTCGTCAAGGTATAGCTTATTTAGTTAAGTTTAAAAACGCTGATTTGAGTAATTCTCTATTAACAGATGCCATGATGTTGCGTTCGGTGTTTGATAACGTGAATGTTACTGGTGCAGATTTTACCGATGCGGTTTTAGACGCTATAGAGGTGAAAAAACTCTGTCAAAATGCCAGCGGTGTTAATTCTATCACTGGTGTAGATACCCGTGAATCTTTAGGTTGCAAATAAGAGGAAACAGGGAACAGGGAATAGGGAACAGGGAATAGGGAACAGGGAACAGGGAATAGGGAATAAATGAACTCTTCACTGTCACCTGTCAACTGTCACCTGTCAACTGTTCACTGTCAACTGTCAACTGTGAACTGTCACCTGTCAACTGTCAACTGTTCACTGTCAACTGTCACCTGTCAACTGTCAACTGTCAACTGTTACCTAAGATTTCCATTTCTAATCTTTGTTCAGCATTTCTTAAAAAGTAACCATCTATCATTGCTGAACCTAATAATTTACCTAATTCATCTCGACTGGTGGTAATCATAGTATGATATTTGTCATTGGGTAAATTACCTAACATGGCAATAATAGATTTTTGAATAACTTCAAATACTTCTTTTGAATTTGGTTGTGATAATTGATTTACTATTTCTGGAGTCAGAGATTGTATATATTGCCAAAATTGATCTTGATTTTCTTGAGGTGCAAAATAATCTGATTGAGAATGGGAAAGATTACTCATGACAGTTAATTTAAACTCGCTTGATTCTTAATTTAGCAAGTTAATTATCAATTCATAGTCAAAGAAACCGAACTAAAAATATGTGTTTCTTCTACACATTAGTCATTAGTCATTAGTTATTAGTTATTAGTTATTAGTCATTAGTCATTAGTCATTGGGTAATTAAACCTATTGACTCCTGTACGGGCGAACGGCCGTTCGCCCCTTCTGACTTGTTGATTTAATCTTGTACGTATTCTTTACCGCTAACTAGGGCAAATTCAGCGCGGACAAATTCACGACCTAAATAAGCAGCATGATCTAAAAAAGTAATAGGACAGGGTTTTGTTTCTTCAAAAATCTTGACACACAATTCTTTCGCAGTGCGACCGCTATATACTGTGGTGTGAGTTCTTTCAACTTTACCCTTAGCGGGAATTACTTTTCCTGTTTCTGGATCTACAGCTAAACCACGTTCATCAATGACATTGGTAAAATGTTTGGCATAAATCAACCTTTCATTACGATCAATGTAAATAATGAAATAGCCATTGGGATCAAGGTCAATGTGACGCTGAGAAAGTTTATCATCAATGACGGTTAAATCATCAAGTATTAAATCCATAGTCATACTAAAACGAAAAATTATGGTAATGGTTTGTTAGGCTACATATCCAGTGTAATTGTTTAGTTACCTGTTTTAACTATTTGTTTTAACTATTATTTTGCGTGAAAGGTAATTCTGCGTTAATTGCTTGTATTTCTTTCTCTTCCATTTGGTTAACTTCTTGTATCCAAGGACGCAGTATTTGTCCTAAACGGTTATGGTAAAATCGGTGCAAACTATGGTTAGCTTTAGCTGGAAAACCTCGCCGTTTCTTGTGTCTACCACCAGCACCGGGATCAAAGGTTTGGATACCATTGGCGATCGCCCACTCAATGGGTGCATAATAACAAGCATCAAAATGTAAACAGTCTATTTCTTGAAAACTCCCCCAATAGCGTCCATATAATTTAGCATCCTTAAATAAACAAAAAGACATCCCCACCGGTTGACGCTGATCCTGTTGATTATAAGCAGCAAAAAATACTACCCGATGGCGATAATTATGGTACAAACTTTCAAAAAATTTCTTAGTCAGATATTTACTACCCCACCAACCAAATTTATCGCAGGTATCAGCATAAAAATCATACATTAGTGAAAAATAGGATTTAGGAATTTCGTCCCCAGAAATAGCTTGCATTTGCAAACCAGCTTTTTCTACAGCTTTACGTTCCCGTTTAATATTTCTTCTTTGGTTAGCATTAAACACCCCCAAATAATCATCAAAATTTTGAAAATCATTATTGTCCCAAATATAACTATGGTGTAACCAAGTTGTAAAACCTTGTCTTTCTAAAATAGGACGAAATTGAGGATCAACATACAAAAAATGACAACCAGAAATACTATGTTTCACACAATAATCATCAATTTCATGTATCATCCGCGCCGTAATTTCTTCCTCATTTTCCCCAGGTGCAATTAAAAAGCGATAACCTTCCGCTGGTGTAAACGGGGACATTCCCAACAGTTTCGGGTAATACTCTATACCTATCCGATAAGCTAAATCTGCCCATTGATGATCAAAAACAAACTCCCCTTGACTATGGCCTTTCAAATACAGAGGTGCAGCAGCAATTAATGTTCCATCTCGCCAAATAGTTAAATGGTTTGGCAACCAACCAGCGTTAGCTGTAGCACTGTGGGAGGTTTCCATATTATTTAACCAGTCCCATTCTAAAAAGGGAGTTTCCAGACTTAAAGCCAAAGCATCCCAAGCAGTTTGGGGAATATCGGCAATTTTATGAGTCCAAAGGACGGAATAATCAGATTTAGGTGGTTTTACCATTGTTTGATGATGAAAATTGCTATTTTGATTATCAATCAGTTATGAGGGAACAGGGAACAGGTGACAGGTGACAGGTGACAGGTGACAGTGAACAGTGAACAGTAAACAGTGAACAGTAAACAGTGAACAGTAAACAGTGAACAGTAAACAGTGAACAGTAAACAGTGAACAGTAATAACTGATAACTGATCACTGATAACTGATAACTGATCACTGATAACTGATAACTGATCACTGTTTTTTCTGAATACGATAGTGTAAAAATACTTCTTGATCAATTTGCTTAACTTCTAATAATTGTAACTTTGGTGTTAAATTTGATAGGAAACCTTCTCCTCCTACTGGTGATGGTGCAGTATTTCCACCTAAAATTATCGGACAAATTGTTAACCATAATTCATCTATTAAATCAAATTCTAATAAGGAAGCCACTAATTCACCGCCTCCCAATACTGCTAACCTTTCGATTTGTAGATTTTTTAAGTGTTGCCAAACAGCGAAAGTATTAATCTTATCATTGATTGTTTCTATAATAATAATTTTCTCAAACTCTGAACCTTCTTGCCAAAATTTCGCACCTGTTTCTGTGGTTAATAACCAACGTTTGATCGGTTGTTGGAAAAATTTAATATCCGGATTAATCTTACCAGAACTAGAAATCACTATATGAAATGGCTGGCTAGGTTTATTTTCTGTTGTTCTTTGTTGCAGCAATCTTGTCTGAGAAATCGTTAGTGTTGTACCGTAAGCACGGAGAGTACCAGCACCAAATAAAACGGCATCAGCAGCAGCAATTTGTGTTTCTAGGTGTACTTTATCATTTGTTGATCCAAATCGAGCAGGTGAGCGCTGAAAATCGGCTATTTTACCATCGGCACTCATGGCTAAAACCACTGTAGTGTGAGGAAGTTTTTCCATGATTTTCACTAAAATTTATCTAGGGTATAATATGCAATACAGTTCTGTAATTAATTTAGCATTTTATATTTTTTGTATCCACTATATCTTTCTGAAAAATTAAATTTTGATAATTTTGAACAACTACAATCTAACTATTATTTTTAATAAAATGTCTCATTTACATATTGTCCTTTTCTTATTTGATGTTTGTGGTTTGCAAATACCAAGTGAGAGCATCAATGGTTAAGTCTAATCAATCGTCATTTCGGCGAATTTTAGTTACTAGAATATTACTGGTATTTGTGCCAGTTTTACTAATTGGGGAAATGGTAACTTTAAATAAAGCCCGTTCTAGTCTTTTAAATACCGCTAGACAAAATTTAAAAGATAGTGCAATTTATAAAGGTGAGAAAATTACTAACACTATCGCTACCTTAAAAGCCATTTTAATGAGTGCTAGTAAAACCAGAATTATTCAGTCTGCTTCCACAGAAACCGCAGAAAAGCATCTGCAAGAAATAGCTGCTTTATTACCTAGTACAATTGACTGTATTCAACTACAATCTTTACCAAGAAAACCACAAAAAAATAGTCAAACTAATCAAATTATTGCTAGTACCTGCGGTAAACAAGTAATTAATGAACAACCATTATCTGTCAGTAATTATCAAGATAATTCCGATGTTAAAATTACTGTTATTCCTCCACCCAAACCGGGAACAACTGGAACAAATAACCAGGAAGGAAAATTACAATTAATCCTCTCTCAACCTGTTAATAATTTAAGGGGAAATTTGGCTTATGTTTTATTATTAAAAACCACATTACACAGACATACAGAAAACCATCCTGAATCTCTCACAGGTTCTTTAATAATTATTGATGAAAATGGTAAAATATTTGCTCATTTATTGCCAGAGAAAATAGGTAGCAATATTCAAAAATATGTGAACTTTGCTAACTTAAAAACTCTGATTAAAGATGCTATTAAAGGTAAACAAGATTCCACTTATATAAATTTTTCAGACTCTCAAGAATTTGTAGTTGGTTACACCGCTATCAATAGTCCATTAACACAAGAGAAATCGAAAAAATGGATTATTTTATCTGTATCTAGTGTTCAAGACTCCCTATCAGGTTTAGATGAAATCAAGTTAATTTTAATAGCTTTAACTGTAGGTTTAATTGGTGCGGGTTTGTGGATATCATTATATTTAGCTCCCTATTTAGCTAGTCCTTTAGAAGAACTCAGAGACTATGCGTTAAATATTCACAGTCACCATGCAGCACAACCAATTCCCCGGAATTTTAAAATTAAGGAATTTAATCAACTTGTACAAGCATTAGATCAAATGGTAGAAAGGCTAAAAGCCTGGGCGGAAGAATTAGAAATTGCTTGGAAAGAAGCTAAGTCAGCTAACACTGTAAAAAGTCAATTTTTAGCGACAACTTCCCACGAATTAAGAAACCCTTTAAATATTATTATTAACTGTGTCAGGTTAGTGAGAGATGGTTTATGTGATGATAGAGAAGAAGAATTAGAATTTTTAAAGCGAGCCGATGATACAGCCATTCATTTATTAGGAATAATTAATGATTTACTCGATATTTCTAAAATTGAAGCTGGTAAATTATCCGTTTTTATTGCTCCTTTAGATTTACACCAACTGTTATTAGAAGTAATTAATTTACAATCTGTGAATATTCAAAAAAAGGGACTACAATTAAAATGTGAAATTGGTAATAAACCCATTCCAGTTAAAGCTGATGAGGTCAAACTCAAACAAGTATTAATTAATGTTATTGGTAATGCTACTAAATTTACTGATCAAGGTAGTATTACTATTAGGACAGAAATTATAGAAGATCAAAATAAATTTTATGTGAATGTTTCTGTGCAAGATACAGGTATAGGAATTGATCCCGCTGAACAAAGTAAACTATTTCGCCCTTTTGTGATGGTAGATGGAACAACTACCCGCAAGTTTGAAGGTACTGGGTTAGGATTAGCAATTTCTCGCAATTTAATTGAATTGATGGGTGGTAAAATTACTTTAGAAAGTTTGGGTTTAAATCAAGGAACAACATTAACTATTCAGTTACCTTTAATTGATATTTCTTTATTATCTAAATCAACTAAAAATAGGGTTTAGGATGACTAAACCCTTACCTCTAAATATTGAATTATCCATTAATAAGCAAAGATAATTCTACTTCCAGGTCTGGTATCGGCATGGAAAAATCCTTTGTTTCTTCCCATAAATACGGCATCCCCTAAACCTGTAAATTGGGAATCTTTTAAAACTTCCCAAAGTCTTCTAAAATCACCGTTTAAAGGCTGCATATCTAAAGCGCGAAAATATAGATGTTGGCTATTTCTAGCACCTCCAACACTTCTGTTAACAGCAGGTGGACGATAAGCAGAAGTAATTCTAATTGGTGAACCAAATTTATCTCTCACTTCTCCCCAGGTTTTAGCTAGTCTAATAGCGTTAGCTACATATTCGGAACTGGTGGGAATGCGAGTACAGTCTTTTGTCGCTTCTCCCCAGGTTAAGGGAATACCTTCCACGATATATTCATTGGCATAGACTATTTTTCCCCCAGGAAGTGTCATTGATCTTCCTGTTTTTGATCCTGCGGAGCTATTCAGCACTCCATCTGAATTAATTTCCTCTTTGTCAGCACCAGTTTCTTCACTGTCTTTTAATTTGAGTAGTTCTTTGGCTGTGGTAACACCTAAACCTAAAGGATATTGAAGTTCATTGTCTGCTTTGAATTCTGTAAAAGCTTGTTTGGTTAACGGACCGACGATACCATCTGCTTCTATTTTCAGGAGTTTTTGAATTTCTTTAACTAAGTCTGGATGAGCGTCAGTAATAAAAATTGCTGGTGCATTGAGTTGTATGTACTCAGTCAGAGATTTTATTTCTGTGGCTTGGGTTGGTTCTTGGGGGTTAGATGTCATAATTTTTCTAGGAAAATTTATACTCTACAAATAACAATATGTTTTTGAGTTAAGTTTTCCGTATTTGATCCAAATAAATTAACATCTGTTCCCAATTTATCACCCATTGCTAATTTTAATGGGCTGGCCATTTTCCTGGAGAGATTTGGTTAAAGCTGAGAGAATTTCTACCAACTCTCTACCTACCCAACCGGAGGAAATAAGGGAAGGTGTTTTATTGATGATGCAATTCACAAACTGATCACAAACCTTTCCTAGTGGTTCAGTTTTTTCAATTTCTAATACTTCTTGACTTTGATTAATGGGTATAAATAAATCCCCTTGTCGGGAAAATTCCCCATGTATCAAGGTTAGGGGTGATGTGACTGACATTTCATCAAAAATTACACTTCCCTGACTACCCACCACTGCTAACCGTCGTTGTTTATCGGTATTTAACCAGCACAGGTGAATATATGCTTGAAAGTGATTAGGATAGGTTAATGTCACCCAGACTAAATCCGATAATTTGGGTTTTTCCTGTAACCACACTGTTCCTTTAGCTTCTACTTTTACAGGTAACATCCCTAACCAAGTGTTGAAAATGGCGATATCATGAATTGCTAAATCCCAAAGTGCATCAACATCTTGGCGTACTGGTCCCAAGTGTGTACGGGTAGCATAACCATATCGTAAATCCCCTAATTGCCCAGATTGAACTACCTGTTGACCTTTTTCCACTGCTGGGTGAAATAAGTAAGTATGATCAACCATGAGGATCAATTGTTGATACTCGGATATTTGACAAAGTTGACGACATTCTTCGGGATCTAATGTCAGGGGTTTTTCTGCTAAAACATGACATCCATGCTGGAGAAAATAGTGAATTAATTGATAATGGGTGTTAGCAGGGGTGGCGATCGCCACTGCTGTCAATTCAGAAATATTTTTAATAGATTCCCATTGGGTGGTTAACAAGATATTTTCATCAAGATGGAAACGCTGTTTGACATCTGCTAGTTTTTCTATGCTTGGATCTACCACTGCAACTAAATCTACTTGAGGATGGGTTAAAAAATTTCTCACCAGATGTACTCCCCAACGTCCCGCCCCAATCACAGCCAGTTTAATATTAGTCATTAGTTATTAGCTATTAGTTATTAGTTATTAGTTATTGGTTATTAGTTATTGGTTATTGTTTATTAGTTATTGGTTATTGGTTACAGTAGCTTTCCTTGATTATCTTGTTCTGCTTCTGTAACAACAGCATAGGCAATTTTAGCGGCTGCTTGTTCAGCAGCTTTAATAGAACGGCCTTTACCTGTTCCTAACATTTTCTCATTTAACCAGACTTCCGCTACAAACCGCTCATGAATACGGTGGGGTTGGTTGACTTCCACCACGCGATATTCTGGGAGGACTTTAAACTGTGCTTGAGTCCATTCTTGTAAAGCCGCTTTATAATTTAACCTAGCTGGATCAAGACGGATCTCTTTTGCTAACTTGCCAAAATGGGGATCTAACCAAGGACGAATTAAATTTAAGTTCCGGGTGCTGAGATAAAGCGCCCCTAAAACCGCCTCAAAAGCATCAGCTAACCGAGACTCCTGGCCAACTAGATCAGCAGTAGCACTACCAGCAACCAACAAGTATAATTCTAAACCATATCCTCTAGCTAACTGTGCCAAAATGCGATCGCTAACTAAAACTGAGCGGATAGCAGCAAATTCACCCACAGAACAATCAGGATAATTTTCCCATAACACTACAGCAGCAACAAGCCTCACTACCGCATCACCAACAAACTCAAGTTGTTCATAATTTGCAGACTCAGAAACAGTCGCATGAGTAAGAGCTAAATCTAACAATTCCCATTTAATAGGTTGATCTAATGATAAACCTAGTTTTTGGGCTAAAGTTTCAAGTTGTCTTTGACGACGGGGATAAACGAGGGACATTAAAGGAAAATTCAAAATTGTGTGGAACTTAATTAATTATTGATGCCAATAGCTAATTATAAGAATTATGGAAAGATCAAAAAAATAAAATATTTCACTTTTAACCCTTACCCATCACTAGCAAATTAGTTGATTAGCAGCTAATGACTAATAACTAATAACTAACAACAAATCACTAAAAAAGAGAAAGTAGGACATAAGCCGGGTTCTGTTCTCTTGCGAGGGCAGTTATCTATCTGGGATGCTTGTTACCAAACACCTCTAGCGGCGCTTCCTAAGCGGAACTGGAAAAAGACCAACCATAGTTCCTTCGGCCTTGCTCCCAACCGGGGTTTACCGAGCCAGTACCTCTCGATACTGCTGGTGCGCTCTTACCGCACCTTTGCACCCTTACCCTTTTCAGTTACCAGTAATAGATATTATCTGTTGACTGTTCACTGAAAAAGGCGGTATCTTTCTGTGGCACTATCCTCACGATCACTCGCACTGGACGTTATCCAGCAAGTTTGGTCTTTCGGGAGTCCGGACTTTCCTCAAACCAGTTAAAATTACTGATCTGCAACTACCTGCGCCTACTTTCTCTCTACTTCTAGTGTAAACTTTCATCGTCACTTCTGTGAGATGTTCTGTTATTTTTTCTTATTTTTTCTTGTTCCAAGGTAGTGCGTAAGTCCAAGGTAATTTTTCTAGAGTAAACGGACAATTAATAATAGATATGGGAGGAACATTAACTCCTGGAGCTAAACCAACTCTCAATTCAGAAATTCTTAATACTAATTGAAAGGAAAATTCTACCTTTTTTTTCCCTTCCATAAAATCTTTATATAGCTTTTTTAAATCATTTTGTTTTTCCATGCCCACAATATCAATTAAGGGATCACCAGGTTTATAGACACCATTTTCATCCCGTTTTAAAATATCTTCAGCGGTAACAGTTTCTGATATTGTTTTCAAGGGAGCAATAATAGTTGGAACTTGTGGCATGGCTAAATCACGACTTAAATCAGGATATTTGCGAATTACTCGCCGAGATTTTTTACTATGTTCAACTACCCAGGAACTATTATCCCAGTCAACATAGACAGCCAAGCTATCAGATTTATTTTCAATACTAATGGATAATTCTTTTAAATTATCACTTAATTTTTCTAAAGAATAAGTACCAGTTTTAAAAGAGATCCCTATTTTATCATCAAGATTTTGCTCTTTTAATTGTTCCTCAACAGTACCTTTAACAAAGTCTAATTTGACCATATCATCAATAGATTCAATCATCCGATTGAATGTGTAATACACCCCTAAAAAATAAACCATTAAAACTATCAAATTTTGATCACTACTTGGCAATTGCATAAATTCACCTTTAACTTCCTAAAAAACGATATATTCTATTTTTCTATTTTTATCCACCCCTATTATTCTTTTAGGCTGATAGAATGTGATAACCAACCCTTTTTCCAAAAAATGAATAGTAAGCTACCAGCAATTAAGGCCATAAAACCCAAACAAATAGGATAACCCCAATAAGAATTTAGTTCTGGCATATTGTATGGTGACTTGTCAGGATTGAAATTCATTCCATATATACCAGCTACAAAGGTAAGAGGAATAAAAATAGAAGAAACCACAGTGAGTATTTTCATGATTTCATTCATTTTATTACTAACTGCCGATAAATACACATCCATTAAACCTGATGATAATTCTCGGTAAGTTTCTACCATATCTATAACTTGAATGGAATGATCATAACAATCTCTTAAATAAATACGTACTTCGTCACTAATTATTTCACTACTATCTCTAATTAAGGAGTTAATCACATTTCTTTGCGGCCAAATATCTCGACGCAGTTGTACTAATTCTCTCCGCAGGCGATAGATTTTTTGTAAGGTTTTTGGTGTAGGATCATTAATTACTTCTTCTTCTAATTCTTCTATTCTTTCTCCATACATTTCTAACACAGGAAAAAATCCATCAATAACTGCATCTAATAAGGAATAAGCTAAATAATCTGCTCCCTGTTTACGGATAATGCCTTTACCTTTAATAATTCTGTTTCTCACTCCTTCAAAACAGTCATATTCTGGTTCTTCTTGCACAGTTAATAAATAATTTTTGCCTAATACAAAACTAACTTGTTCACTACAAAAGCCTTCATTAGTATCTGTTGGTGTTACCATCCGAGCAATGATTAATAATTGGTCTTCATAGTCTTCGCTTTTGGGACGTTCTGCCATATTTACCACATCTTCTAATACTAGAGGATGTAATTCAAAAACTTGACCTAATCTTTCAAGAATATCTTGATTACCTAAACCTTGGACATCAACCCAAGAAACTGATTTTGTATCTAAATATGGCTGACAATCTTCGGGATTTTTAATTTCTTGATGCACCAAATTAATTTGGTTATAATCAATTAAGTAAATTTGTGGTTTTTGGGAATCTTCATCAATGATGATTGTTCCTGGCGCTGTGCCTGGGGGATGATAATATTTTTTTCGAGAAGATGTTTTTTTGATAACTTTGGAAAGTTGGCGGATGTTTCTAATCATGAACCTTTTCCTCAAGAAAAAATCTCATCATTTAATTTTAGATAATCTTAGATAATTTTAGAGAATTTTAGAGAATTTCATAAAAAAAGTTTGCCTTTTTTGTGAAGACAAACTTGAAAAAATTAAAAATTATTCATTTGGCTAATTATATTGAGTTGAGTTACAGGATGGTTAGAACATACCCATACCACCCATACCACCCATACCACCCATACCACCCATACCGCCCATACCGGCATCAGCGGGCATAGCAGATTTTGGTTCTGGTTTTTCTACTACTATGGCTTCGGTGGTTAGTACCATACCAGCGATAGAAACGGCGTTTTGTAAAGATGAACGAACTACTTTAGCAGGATCAATGATACCTGCGGCAATTAAGTCTTCAAATTCACCTGTAGCTGCGTTATAACCAATGTTAATGTCGGTTTCTTTAACTTTAGAAACTATTACAGAACCTTCTGCACCAGCGTTATCAGCAATTTGGCGTAAAGGTGCTTCTAAAGCTCTTTGCACTATTTCCGCACCAATTTTTTCTTCAGCATCAAGGCTGTTTTTGATTTCATCTACTTTTGCGGCTAGGTGAATTAGAGTTGTACCACCACCAGGTACAATACCTTCTTCTACCGCTGCTTTGGTGGCGTTGAGTGCATCTTCAATTCTCAGTTTTTTGTCTTTGAGTTCGGTTTCTGTGGCTGCTCCCACTTTGATAACTGCTACACCACCAGCTAATTTAGCGATACGTTCTTGCAGTTTTTCGGTATCGTAGTCAGAGTCTGTTTCTTCTAACTGTTTACGAATTTGGGCAATACGTTTTTCTATTTCTAGTTTGTTGTCTGTACCAGAGACGATGGTGGTATTTTCCTTGTCAATGGTAATTTTTCTGGCTGTACCCAGCATTTCTAAGGTAGCTGCATCGAGGCTTAAACCAATTTCTTCGGATATCATCTGTCCATTGGTGAGAATGGCGATATCTTGTAATAGGGCTTTGCGGCGCTCGCCAAAACCAGGAGCTTTGATAGCTGCAATGGCTAATACTCCCCGTGCTTTGTTAACTACTAGAGTTGCTAGTGCTTCACCTTCTACATCTTCAGCGATGATTAATAAAGGTTGACCGGAACGAGCTACTTTTTCTAATACGGGTACTAATTCTTGAATACTGCTGATTTTTTTGTCAGCAATGAGGATGCGGGCGTTTTCAAATTCTACTGTCATCCGGTCGTTATTGGTGATGAAGTAGGGAGAAATGTAACCCCGATCAATTTGCATCCCTTCTACTACTTCTAATTCTGTAGTTAAGGATTTGGATTCTTCAACGGTGATGACACCATCTTTGGTGACTTTTTCCATTGCTTCTGCCAGCATATTACCGACTTCTTCGTCGTTACCTGCTGATACTGTGGCAACTTGAGCAATTGCACTTCCTTCTACTGGTTTGGCTATTTTAGTAATTTCTGCTACTAATGCCTCTACGGTTTTATCCATACCTCTTTTGAGGGAAATTGGATTTGTACCTGCGGCTACGTTTTTTAATCCTTCCTTAACTAAGGCTTGTGCTAAAACGGTAGCAGTTGTTGTTCCGTCACCCGCTACGTCTTTGGTTTTAGAGGCTACTTCTTGAATTAGTCTTGCTCCTGTGTTCTCTAAAGCATCTTCTAATTCAATTTCTTTCGCAACGGTGATACCATCGTTAACAATCTGAGGTGTACCAAATTTTTTTTCTAACAGTACGTTACGACCTTTCGGACCAAGGGTAATTTTCACTGCATCAGCCAGGGAATTAATTCCTCTTTCTAATGCTCGCCGCGATTCGTCATCGAAGGAAATGATCTTGCTCATGTTTTGTTTTTTTATCTCTTCCATTAGACAATTTAGCACTCACAGGTCAAGAGTGCTAAGTTTTTAAGGTACGGATTTTAAGAAATATTGATAAAAAATTGATTAATATTACTTTGAATGAACATTTTAGACTCTAGTAGTAATGGTTGTAGTGGGAGATGAATCTAGACTCCCTTAAATTCCTTGGTATTGCTGACCCTAGCGGCTCCGGCTGGTTGGCTGTGGTATTTACTTTCATTTTGGCTTGGTTGGTGACTTGGCGGTTAATTCCCACAATTCGTCAATTTGCTTTGCGGGTAGGTTGGGCTGATCAACCAAATGCCCGGAGGTTGAACAAAGAACCTTTACCCAATGCTGGCGGTTTAGCTATCTATGCTGGTGTGATAGCGGCTTTAGTTTTAGCTAGTTTACTCCGACCTATTGAGTTGCAAGGGGTTTTAGCTCAAGTTCTGACTGTGCTGCTGGGTGGTTCTATTTTAGTCTTGGTTGGTTTTATTGATGATCAATTCGGACTGCCTCCTTCTGTGCGGTTATGGACGCAAATTATCACTGCTTTATTGCTGGTGGCTAATGGGATCAGTATTAAGGTGATGTTTGGTACACCTATTGATTCTTTATTATCAATGGCTTTGACTGTGTTGTGGGTGGTCGGGATCACTAATGCTATTAATTTAATGGATGGAATGGATGGTTTAGCAGGTGGGATCAGTTTTATTACTGCTATGAGTTTGTTAGGGGTTTCGGCTCAATTTGATAATCGTGCAGCGGCTACTTTGGTATTAGCTGCTTTGGGAGGTGCTGCTTTAGGGTTTTTACGCCACAATTTTTACCCATCACGAATCATTATGGGTGATGCTGGAGCGTATTTTTTTGGCTATGTATTGGCAGCTACGAGTATTTTAGGGAAGTTACAGCAAAGTACGGTTTTTGCCCTTGTACCTACGGTTTTATTTTTAATGTTGCCTGTTTTAGATACTACTCAGGTTTTTGTAAGAAGACTGTTAGCTGGTAAAAATCCTCTCAGTACGCCGGGTAAAGATCATTTACACCATCGTTTATTGGCTTGGGGTTTTTCTCAACGTCGCGCTGCTGTAACTTTATGGTCAGTAACATTATTTTTTAATGTTCTAGCTATGACGGTACAGGGTATGACTTTACCTGTAATTGTTGCTTCTGCTGCTAGTGTGGTTTTGTTGTTGGGTGTGACGGTTGTACAAAGAGTTATTCAGCATTAGGAGTTTAGGAGTTCAGGAGTTCAAGAAGTAAGGAGGGAGAAGAAAAGTATCAATTCTCCATTCCCAATTCTAAATTCTAAATTCTAAATTCTAAATTCTCTACATCACCATACCGCCATCTACGTTAAATACTTGTCCAGTGATGTAAGCTGCTGCGGGATCGGCTGCTAGAAAGCGTACCATACCGGCTATTTCTTCTGGTTCACCAAAACGACCCAAAGGTATAAATTGTAATATTCCTTCTGCTTTAAGATCGTTGGTCATATCAGTTTTAATAAACCCTGGCGCTACTGCGTTAACTGTGATCCCTCTGCTGGCTACTTCTTTGGCCATTGTCTTTGTAAAACCTATTACTCCTGCTTTGGCTGCGCTGTAGTTCGCTTGTCCTGGGTTGCCCATTTGTCCGGCGACTGAGGAGATGTTGATAATTCTGCCGGATTTTTGTTTGAGCATGATTTTACTGACGGCTTTTGTACATAAAAATACACCTGTTAAGTTTAGGTCTATTACTGCTTGCCATTCTTCTAATTTCATTCTTAATAACAGGTTATCACGGGTAATACCTGCATTATTAACTAAGATATCAATGCGTTTAAATTTGTCTATTGTTGCTTTTATCAGTGCGTCTACTTGTTCTGGTTGAGAAACATCTGCTTGGAGGGCGATGGCCTCTCCTCCATTTCCGGTAATTTCTGCTACCACTTGATCGGCTGCGGTGCTGGAACTGGCGTAGTTAACTACTACTTTTGCGCCTTGGGATGCTAGTTGGAGGGCGATCGCTCTGCCAATTCCTCTAGATGCTCCGGTAACAATGGCAACTTGATCTTGTAATAATGTCATTTATTTTTCCTTATCTTTATTGATGTTGGCGCTAATTATTTTATGGTGATTTGGGAACATCTGACCATTTAGGTTGAGATTACTAATTTTAGATGTGCTATATTTCAGTATGTATTTTAGATACTTGTCAAGATAAGTAATACTGATATCAAATTTTATAGCTAAAAACATACAGTTATGACTAATGAAAATTTTGCCAAACTGCCTCAATTTGAGAGTTTAGAAGATGAAAGACTGCATCGTAAACAACGGTTAGCGGCTGCATTTCGTCTGTTTGCTTATTATGGCTTTGATGAAGGGATAGCGGGACATATTACAGTTCGTGATCCTGAATTTGCGGATTGTTTTTGGGTGAATCCTTTAGGAATGTATTTCGGTCATATTCGCGTATCGGATTTATTATTAGTTAATCATAAAGGTGAAGTTGTTCAAGGAAATAGACCTGTAAATGGGGCTGCATTTGCAATTCATTCTCGTATTCATCAAGCAAGACCTGATGTAATTGCTGCTGCTCATACTCATTCTGTTTATGGTAAAACTTGGTCAAGTTTAGGAAGATTGCTTGATCCCATTACTCAAGATGCGTGCGCTTTTTATGAAGATCATGCTTTATTTGATGATTATACTGGAGTGGTCTATGAAACGAAGGAAGGCGATCGCATTGCAGCAACTTTAGGAAATAAAAAAGCGATCATTTTACGCAATCATGGTTTATTAACTGTGGGTAATTCTGTTGATGAAACTATTTGGTGGTTTATTGCTATGGATCGTTGTTGTCAAGCGCAATTATTAGCAGAAGCAGCGGGAAAACCAATTTTAATTTCTCCAGAAACTGCACGTTTTACCCATAGTCAAGTAGGTTCTCATATTATTGGTTGGTTTTCTTTTCAATCCTTATATGAAAAGATTGTACGGGAAGAACCGGATTTGTTGGAGTAGGGTGTGGTGATCAAAATTGCATAATTAATAGACTCATCCCCGAATAGACAATAGACATCTCCAAAAAAGAATCTGAAACCCTTACCCTGTCTAGTGGAAAACGTAATTTCTGGAGATGCCTAATACATTAGCGGTTTTTGCTGTTCATACTTATTTGCAATGGATACAAATAGAAACAGATTTAGAAAATAGTGACAGTTGGAATTTGGGAGCAAATTCTTTATTTGATGTTTGTGATTTAGAATTACCAAATATTGGGAAAATAATTTGTTGTCCTGTATTACCAGATGTAGATAATTTCACATCTCCAGATTTTATTTCTCCTGATGCTATAGCTTATCTTCCTGTCAGATTTGGGGAAGTTTTAAACGAGGTAGAATTATTAGGATATCGTCCAATTATTGATAATAATAATGCACCAGAAAAAATATATTTAGATCCTTGTGATGCTGAATCTTTAGCAGATAATTATGATGATGGTGGTATTTTCCCTATCGAGAATTTACTAACTTGGTTGTTTAAAGTCGAAGATATTAGAACATTATTAGAAAATGAAGGTGATGATTTTAACGTAGTTGTAGGAATGCAGAAATTATTAGCACAACAATTTATTTCTTATTCTCAAATTGCTGTCAAAAGTATTCATTATTTACAAAATGGAATTTCAGGTAAAGAGTTAGTTACTGCTGGGTTAAACAATACAGGAAATTCTCTCAAATCTACTTTAAATAATTTGAAATCTACTGATGATAATATATCTGAGGAAGAAGCAGAAACAGAATTAGCAGAAATTGGTAATCAATGGTTAGAAATAGTGAGAAAAATTATTGATGATACTCATTTTTAATCAAATTGTAGGGTGTGTCATATTTTCTATATTTATTGATAATGAATAAATAAAATAATGACGCACCGTTTTATTTACTGGTTTATTCAATTTACAGCATTTTTCGGTTTAATAAGGTAAACTTTAGGCGGGCAAGATGCCCACCCCACAAGAATGTTATATACCCACCTCAGAAGAGTATTGAACCTAACCAATTTTACGCAAAACGAATCTTTAAATAATCATCTTCCATTTTTGCACCTGCTGGTTGCAATGCAGCTAACGCTTGCGGTAACACTAAATTCCGACGATGATTACCAATGGTAATGTTTAATTCATCTCCACTTTTACTGAGTTGAACTTGGCTTTTAGGAATATTTGGTAAAAACAATTCCAAACTATATTGGTTATTATCCTGTACTACTTTAATTGTCGTTTCTTCATGATAAACTTGGGTAGGATCTTCACCAGCATAAAGGGTTTCTTTCAACCTTTCTAGTGCAGCTAAACCACACATTTCTTCAGAATAAAGAGGTACTTCTTTCACTGGTAAAGGTAAGAAATTCTCATGTATTTCTTGACGATATTGTTCTTGATTTTCTTTCCATCTTTGGAAAAATGGATCTTCTACTTCTTGGGGTATAATACGGTTAGCAATTACTAAATCTGTGGCTACATTATATAAACTCAGATAAGCATGAGCGCGAAGAGATTCTTTAATTACCATTTTTTCTGGGTTGGTAACAAGTCTCACGGAGGTTTGGGTATTGTCAGTTAATACTTTTTCCAGTGCTTCTATTTGCTCATAAAATTCATAGGGTGCATCCATTACTTCTTTATCAGGTAAGGAAAAACCAGCAATGGGTTTAAAAATTGGCTCAACTAAAGGTCTGAGTGCTACGGAAATATTTTGAAAGGGTTTATAGAAACGGCGCATATACCAACCGCCGACTTCTGGTAAACTTAATAATCTCAAAGCTGTACCTGTAGGTGCTGAGTCAATTATTAAAACGTCATATTCCCCTTCATCATAGTGACGTTTCATTCTCACTAACCCAAAAATTTCATCCATTCCCGGTAAAATTGCCAATTCTTCCGCTTGGATACCTTCTAAACCCCGCGCTTGTAAAACTTGGGTAATGTAACGTTTAACAGCGCCCCAGTTACCCTCTAGTTCTTGCAGTGCGTCTAATTCTGCTCCCCACAGGTTTGGACGTACTGGTTTAGCATCATGTCCAAGTTCCATATCAAAACTGTCTGCTAAGGAGTGTGCAGGATCTGTACTTAATACTAATGTTTTATATCCTAGTTCTGCACAACGCAATCCTGTTGCTGCGGCGACGGAGGTTTTACCTACTCCACCTTTTCCTGTCATTAAAATTACACGCATAAATGATTCTGTCCTGCCTGAGTTTTGTTCACATTTATTTACATTATCCTTTGTTTGCGAAAAATAGGTGCTGTTTGAGGACATCAAATTTGGAGCAGTTCCAGTGATCTATGTGAGAATTGATTAAACCTTCACTATTGAGACGGAGTTCACTCCAACCGGTGATAGATATTCTGGGTTTCCAGGGAAGTGGAGAATTCCAACTTAGTGTCCATTCGGTTTTGATAATATTTTCTTGTTGTTGAATGTTATGTAAATCCATTTTTAAATTTAAGAAAAAGGTTTGAATAAATTTAATCATCCATTTATAAAGTTCTAATCCTTTAAATTTAAAAACAGCATCTTGAAAATAAACATCTTCTGCATAAATGCTATATGTTTGATTTTTAGGAAATCTTGCGTAGTCGGTTTTAAGGGTTTCTAAAATAGTCATGGGTAATTGGTAATTGGTAATTGGTAATAGATCCCCGACTTCTCAGATTAGTTTAAGTTTTATTGATAAAATAAAATAAGAAGTCGGGGATCTGAATTTCCGTTTTAATTCTAAATTCTAAATTCTAAATTCTTCATTCTTTTGCGTTATTTCTACATAAATATGTTCTAAGCGGATGGGTTGACGGGAAATTGAATCAATGGGGATATTATCAAATTTTGTGAGTATTTCCTTTAATTCTAATGGTTCTGGTAGCAAAAATGTTAAGTCACTCCCGTAACGTCTGGAAATGAAACCGGATTTTTCAGCAATGGCGATCGCCTCTTGTTCCTGTGTTGTTTTTAATACTAACACTTCCTGTCCCGGAATCAGTTGTTTTAAATCTGATAAACTCCCCTCTGCTAAGATTTTACCATTTTTCAAAATCCCAATTCTATTACATAATTTTTCAGCTTCATCTAATAAATGAGTAGTTAATAAAATTGTCATTCCTTGATTTTTTAAGTTATTAATTAATTCCCAAATTTCATATCTTGCTTCAATATCTAACCCTGTAGTTGGTTCATCTAAAATCACTAATCGCGGTTGATGAACTAAAGCAACTGCAATATTTAATCTTCTTTGCATTCCTCCGCTAAGAGTTTCCACAGGACTATTTGCTCTATCTAATAAATTCACAGCGGTAAGTGCTAATTCTACTTGTTGTATTTTTGTAGATTTATCTAAACCATAAATATCAGCGAAAAAATTGAGATTTTCTATACAGGAAAGAGTTTTATATAACAGATTTTCTTGAGGTGCAATACCTATAAGTTTTTTGGTATTTTCAGAAATTGGTTTATTGTTAATAGTAATATGACCACTATCTGCTTGTAGTAAATTACAAATAATATTAATTGTCGTGGTTTTTCCCGCTCCATTCGCACCTAGTAAACCGTAAACTTCCCCAGAAGAAATATTAAAAGTTAAGTCTTTTAATACCCGTCTATTTTTATAACTTTTGTTGAGATTTTTGATTCTGAGCATAATTATATTAGTGATATAAGTGATATTTTTAATCTTAATCTTTCAAACATACAAAATTACAGCGCTTCCCGTTGTTATGAGGTACAGAGTTTTTTAGTTTTAGGGAACAGGGAACAGGGAACAGGGAACAGTAAATAAATCAGGGTGTACT
>RDXV01000241.1 GCA_004292695.1 Nostocales cyanobacterium
TGTCCAAGAAGATCCGCGTCTCTGACATTAGTATAATTAGCCAGAAAGGTAACGTGTTCATGTAAATTACCTACGAGGCTAAACAATTGATCATTTAAGTGTTCCATAAAAATACCTTCCCAGTAATTATTTATTGAGTTTGTGAATTTCAGGTAATCTATCCTGTTATGAGTTACCGCAATTATACGCAAAATTTACAGGTAATGGGTCATGGGTAATTGTTAATTGGTAATTGGTAAAAATCTTTTTCTCCCTGTTCCCTGTTCCCTGTTCCCTGTTCCCTGTTCCCTCATTGAGACATTTTTTCCGCAGTTCTTAAAATTTGTCCTGCTAACACCGCTGCACCAAAACCATTATCAATATTAACGACACCAATACCAGCCGCACAAGAGTTAAGCATCGTTAATAGTGGTGCTAAACCAGAAAAACTCGCACCATAACCGATACTGGTAGGAACAGCAATAACTGGACAGTCTGCTAAACCTGCTACCACACTAGGTAACGCACCTTCCATTCCCGCAACAACAATTAACACTGATGCAGAATTAATTAAATGACGATTATCTAATAAACGGTGAATACCTGCTACTCCCACATCCCAGAGACGGTTAACACGGAAACCAGACAGTTCAGCGGTGACTGCTGCTTCTTCAGCAACGGGTAAGTCGGCAGTACCGGCGGATAATATACCGATTGTACCAGGAAACCTGGGTGTAATTTCTTCTGGTGTGAGGGCGCAAATTCTGGCTAATTCAAAGTATTTTATACCTCTAACTTTTTTTTGTAATGCTGCATAGACATCAAGGGAGATGCGGGTGGCCATAACTACGGAAGTACGGTGACGCATAACTTCCATAATTTGGGCAATTTGCTCTGGTGTTTTTCCAAGTCCCCAAATTACTTCCGGGAAACCAGTTCTAATATGACGATGATGGTCAATTTTGGCAAATTCCCCTACAGTTTCATAACCTAAATCTTTGAGTGATTCAAAGGCAATATCTGGGGAAATTGTACCATTAGCAACGGATTCTAGTAGAGATTTTATATTTTCAGGTTGACTCACAATAATTTTTGGTAATGGGTAATTGGTAATGGGTGATGGGGTGATGGGGAGGAAAAGATTTTCAGCAATTAATTCCCCATTCTAAATTCTAAATTCTAAATTCTAAATTCTCTACTTTGTAATCCTAATTTCATGAATGTTCCAAAAAGCACCACCTAAAGCAGAAAATTTAATTCCTGCAAATCTATTTTTCACTGCTGACAAAGAATAAGCATTTACCAAATAAATTAAAGGTAAATTTTCTTGGGTTATTTGTTGACTTTCTGCATAAAGAGCTTTTACTTTTTCTTCTTCAAATTCCTGTGCAGCTTGGATATAAAGTTGATAAATTTTCTGTTCCCAAGGTGCAACCTTCCATCCTTCTATGGGTTTTTGTCCTGGTTGGGGTTTTTGATTAAACATATGTAAACCACCTTCAGGAGTCCACACATTTGCTCCATCATTGGGTTCTAAACCACCTGTTAAACCAATTAATGATGCTTCCCAATCTAAAGTGTTAGATAATTTATCTAAAAATGTGTTCCAAGCTAATGGTGTAAAATCAACTTGTATTCCGATTTTACTTAAATCTTGTTTAATTTGTGAACCCATTGCTTCCCTGATTTTATTACCTGCATTGGTAAGTAAAGCAAAGCGGACACGATTACCTTGGGAGTCTTCTAACTGATTTTGATTATTATACTTAAATCCTGCTTTTAGTAATAATTCCTTGGCTTTTTCTAGGTTGTAATCATAAACTTTTAAACCTTTTTCTGGAGGTAGATAATAGGGACTTTGTACAGAAATTGGTGAGTTTTGAGTTTGTCCTAAACCACGATAAATATTATTAATCATGGTTTGTCTATCAATTGCATAAGCTACAGCTTGACGAAATTGCAGATTATTAAACCACCGAGATTTTACAGGATCTACTAATGGTTTACCATCTCTTTTACCTTGATTTAAGTTGAAAAATACAAAACTTGTACTTGTGGATGGACCACCATTATAAATTGTGAAATTACCTTGTTTTTCTTGTTTTTTCAATAATGAAAAATAATCAGGTGTTACCCCTACTGTATCTAAACCACCGGAACGAAATTGTAATAAGGAAGTGTCTGTAGATTCGACAATTTGCCATACAATTCTTTCTATGTAAGGTTGGGAATTACCTTGTTGATCTTTCCTCCAATAATTGGGGTTACGAGTAAAAATTACTCGTTGACTTGTATCATAACGTTCTAGTTTATAAGGTCCGTTGACTATGATTTCTTCTGGTGGTGTATCTACACCCCATTTGCTGAGAAATATTGGTTTTCCATCTTTGTCTTTTGTTTCTACAAATTTCCGTAAAACATGAGCGGGTAAAATTGCCGCACCTGTATTTTGTAAGAATGGTCTAAATGGTTCAGGTACACTGAATTCTACTCGTTTATTATCTATTTTTTTGACAGTTGGTAATTTACGATCTTTACCAATTCTGAGAATGTCTCTAATATCTGTGGGAATGTTTTCATTTAGATAAATGTCGTTGTAGGTAAACACTACATCATCAACGGTTAATGGTTTACCATCTGACCATTTTAAGTTGTCTTTTAAGGTAAAGGTAATTTTTAATTTATCTTCGGAAACTTCCCATGATTCTGCTAAATCTGGTTCTAGTTCACCGGTGAGGGGATTTTGGGAAATTAATCCTTCATAAGTGAGACTAAAAATATTAGGTGATTCGTTGCTAAGGGGATAGTTAAAGGTTTTGGGATCGCTGAGAATGCTACTTACTAATTGTGGTACTGTTGCTTCACTTTTTTTGATTAATGTAGAGTTACAACCTGTGATTGATAATGCTGTGAAGGAGAGAATTGTAATAATTAATAAGATGCGTTTTGTGTGTGTAAAAATGTTTTTTGTAAATTTCATAATCTAGTCACCTAAAATACTTAAATTATAATGATTGAGACTCTAACCAACCTATAAAGTCTTTAGTGTTACTAAAGTATTGTATACCTGCACTATTTAATATTTTTTGTATATCCTGTTTGCCAAAGTCTTTAGTGTTACCACTGATAAATACTTTTTGTTCTCCGGTATTCTGAGTTGCATGATCAAGAATACTTTGTAAAATCAAGTTATCCATCAAATCATTCTTAATTACTAATGTTTCTTTCTCCAGGAAAACTTGCTCAGAAATTGCCTTAATGATGCTGCTATTAAAATTTATATTCTCTGCATTTTCAATTAGTAGATTTATGATTTCCGAGAAACGGTTTTGAATATCATTTAATAATAGTGTATTTTCAATTGATGCTTTTTCTAGATGTGAAATAAAAGATTTTGCGTGAACAGAACTTTTATCTCGCGTTGATTCGTTAATTTGTTTTTCCATTTCTTCTTGAAATTTTAATTGATATTGCTTATCTACCCTGTATGTATTAATAGCTTCAACATAACAAATAGCAGGTATCTATACGTATTGATTGAGGAGGATTACGCAGTAATTTTTCTGCTTCTAAGTCTCTTCCTTTGGCGACAGCCATTATAATATTAGTTTCAATGTATAGTATTAGCACCTAAATTTTCCTAAAAATCCAATGAAAGGTATGTAATTGTAAATTGTTATTCAATTTCTGATTCTATAAGTATGTTCTTCGCCTTCCATTAGTGATAATAAACCAATTTTGGCTACTTCCTCATAAGCTGGTGGACTATCTGAATTCCAATGATGTGCTAAATCTCTGAGCCAAGATTTAACAAGAGTTTCTAGGTGGAAATTAAAGATTCTTTTTTGACTAAATTCCGGATCGTAGATGCTGAGTATATCATTTGTTTTCAGAGATATTGAATTTTTAATATTTTGCTCTTCAGTTAAGGAGAAAATATTAGTTTCTTCCAAATCTACTAACATACCGAAAGGAATATCTTTGTTGCTATCCTGTTTAATATTCTGCAAGTAGTCTGTTTTCAATTGAATAATAGCATTCTGCCTCAGACTATTTTCTAGTTTTTCGGCTTTTGTTTTAACTAATAAAACAATATTTTTATCATTGTTATTAAATACAATACTAGGAAGATATTGTGGAATATTATCAGAAAATTGGATTTCCATATCATTGTTTCCTTTAAATTCAGTAAATAGTCAATCATTTAACTAATCACTAGCCACTAACAAAACTACCGCATAAGCACAAATACCTTCTTCTCTACCGGTGGGTCCCAATTTTTCATTAGTGGTGGCTTTGACACCAACTTGATTTGATTCTAATTCTAAAACTGCTGCTAATTTGTCCCGCATTGTGGCAATATGGGGTTTTAATTTGGGACGTTCAGCAACGACAACGGAGTCAATATTACCGATTTTCCAACCTTGGTTAAGAATTAACTGATTGACTTGTTTTAAGAGTACAAGACTGTCAGCGCCTTTCCATTGGGGATCACTGGGGGGAAAATAATGGCCTATATCTCCCAGAGATAAAGCGCCCAACATAGCATCCATGATGGCGTGTGTGAGGACATCCGCATCACTGTGTCCTAATAAACCAAGTTCATGGGGAATGTGAACACCACCGAGAATTAAAGGGCGATCGCTCACCAATTTGTGAATATCGTAACCGTTACCAACTCTGATTTTCATAGTCATTAGTCATTGGGCATTGGGCATTGGGAATTTAATTAACTTCCGATACAAAAAAGCTAACTAATGCTAACAAGAGCCAGCTTTTTCTTCCTGCTTCACCCTAGAAGTGTCGGCACTATCTAGTCCACAG
>RDXV01000242.1 GCA_004292695.1 Nostocales cyanobacterium
CGTGTTAGCCTGTGGACTAGATAGTGCCGACACTTCTAGGGTGAAGCAGGAAGAAAAAGCTGGCTCTTGTTAGCATTAGTTAGCTTTTTTGTATCGGTGAAAATACTTTGATCAATTCTAAATTCTAAATTCCCCATAGCTGTCCGCTAATTAGAAAAAATTCAGCGGTTAGTTGAAAAAGTGTAGAGAAATATGAGAAGATAATCATTTGTGTTAAATTCTCTCCCGGCTTTACTGTTTGTAAAATTATGGCTAAGAGCAAAGGTGCGCGCATAATAGTGACACTAGAATGCACCGAGTGTCGAACAAACCCAGACAAGCGTTCCCCAGGCGTTTCCCGCTATACCAGCACCAAAAACCGCCGGAACACCACCGCCCGTTTAGAACTGAAAAAGTTCTGCCCCCACTGTAACAAACACACTGTTCACAAGGAAATTAAGTAGAAGATGAGTTATTATCGTCGTCGCCTGTCGCCCATTAAGCCAGGAGAACCTATTGATTATAAAGATGTTGACTTACTGCGTAAGTTCATCACAGAACGCGGTAAAATATTACCCAGACGTATTACTGGTTTAACATCACAACAGCAACGAGAATTAACAAAAGCAATCAAACGCGCTAGAATTGTGGCATTGTTGCCATTTATCAACGCAGAAGGCTAAAAGAATTTTAGATTTTGGAGTTTGGACTTTTAATTAAAGATCCAAGAAAAGTAACGTTGGTAAAATTACACGTTTACTTTCATTCCAAAATCTGAAATTTGATAAATGATCAAAGTATAAAAACTACCAAAAAGTGCAAGAGTTGTGGAGAAGGGTACGCTAGTTGAATTCAAAGTTCAAGGTGATAATCGTCTGGGAGTAGTAGATCGTCCAGATGGTAAAACCCGTTGGTTTGTAATAGACGAAAGAGGTCAGTCTCACAGTCTAGCACCGAGACAAATAAATTACACAGTCAACGGTAACGGCACAACCTACAAACCAGCAGACATACCCAACTTTCTCAAGGAAGTTCAACCGTACTTAGATCCATCAAGCTTAGAAGTCGCTTGGGAAATATTAGTAGAAGAAGGGGAAAGCGTCACCCCTAGCCAAATGGCTAACTTGTTATTTTCAGAGTCAGAACCAGCACATTGTTATGCCGCCCATTGTTTATTATCAGAAGATAAACTTTACTTTAAACAAAAAGGGGATGCCTATGAACCCCGGAGTGCCGCCCAAGTAGCAGAACGCAAACATCAAATTGAAGTCGAAACCCAAAAAGCCAGAGGACAACAAGAATTTTTAGCCCGTGTAGAAAAAGCACTCATCGGCGAAACCGTAGAATGGCAGCGTCAAGACCGGCAGCGTCTGGAAACACTAGAAAAATACGCTACTCTAGTTGCTGACATCATCAGGATGGGGATAAATGCAGATGCTCTAGTTCGCAACTACCCACCCCCAGCACCAGTATTAGAAACAATGAATATGCTGGGACGTTCAGCAACGCCCCAAACCGCACTACAACTTTTGATCGACCTGGGTTGGTGGAGTCCTCATGAAAACCTGTTCCTGCGTCGTTCTTCAATTCCCGTACAGTTCCCCAATAAGGTATTAGAAGTGGCGCAAGCAAACATCGAAACTCCCCCAGCAGACCTAGACACCAACCGCATTGATCTCACCCATCTCAAGGTTTATACCATAGATGACGAAAGTACCACAGAAATAGATGATGGTTTAAGCTGGGAAAAACTTCCAGATGGCAGAGATCAACTGTGGGTACACATAGCAGATCCTACCCGCTGGTTAATGCCAGAAGACGAATTAGACCTAGAAGCCAGAAAACGGGGTAGTACAGTATATTTGCCCACAGGCATGATCCCCATGTTCCCAGAAGTATTGGCCACAGGACCAATGAGTTTAGTACAGGGAAGAATTTGTTGCGCCCTCAGTTTTGGGGTAGTGTTAGATGAAAATGGGGCAGTAGAAGAGTATAAAATACATCCAAGTTTAATCAAACCAACCTATCGTCTCACCTACGAAGATGTAGATGAAATTTTGGAATTAGGAGTACAAGGAGAACCAGAAATTGAGGCGATCGCCAACCTAGCAAACAAACGCAAAACCTGGCGATATAACCAAGGCGCGATCAGTATCAATATGCCAGAAGCAATGATCAAAGTCAAAGACGACAACATCAGCATAGACATATTAGAAGACTCACCCTCACGCCAGCTAGTAGCAGAAATGATGATCCTCGCAGGGGAAGTAGCAGCACGTTATGGACAAGAGCATAACATCCCCTTACCATTTCGAGGTCAACCGCAACCAGAACTACCACCAGAAGAAGAACTATTACAACTACCAGCCGGCTTTGTCCGTTTTTGCGCCCTCCGGCGTTGTATGCCCAAAAGTGAAATGAGCATCAACCCAGTTCGCCACGCAGGTTTAGGCTTAGACACATACACCCAAGCCACATCCCCCATCCGTCGTTACAGCGACCTATTAACCCATTTTCAACTCAAAGCCCATTTAAGAGGGGAAGACTTACCCTTTTCAGCAGAAGAACTCAAAGAAGTCATGATGACAGTCTCCACTACCACCCAAGAACTAACAATGGTAGAAAGACAGACGAACAGATACTATGCCCTAGAATATCTGCGTCGTCATCCTGAGCAAGTATGGCAAGTAATAGTATTAATGTGGTTACGGGAAGATAGCAACCTCGCATTAATTCTACTAGAAGACTTAGGTCTACAACTACCAATGATGTTTAGGCGTACCGTTCACTTAGGTGAACAAGTTTCAGTGAAAGTCAGTATTGCCGATCCACAAAAAGACATCATCCAGTTTCAAGAGATCATATATCAAGAGGCAGTCAATTAGAATTTAGAATTTAGAATTTAGAATGAAGAATGGAGAGGAAAAGATTTTTACCTATTCCCTATTCCCTAATAAAGATTTTTTCGTTTGATATCATTCACAACTCAAAAAAGGGATAACTAAAAATACATCCATCTATGGTGCATTATCCCTTGGTTTGTATATGACATATTCCGTTAGAATTGCTGATTTGCCTGAAAATGAGCGTCCCCGTGAAAGATTAATTGCTCATGGAGCGAAAATATTAGCTACTGCTGAATTAATAGCTATTTTGCTGGCCACAGGACAAGGTCCCGGTAAACTTTCTGCCGTCGGTTTAGGACAACATATTTTACACGAACTGGGAAAAAATCAACGTGATCCTTTAGCTGCTTTACGGGATGTCACCCCCGCTGAATTAATGGAAATTCACGGTATCGGATCAGCCAAAGCAACCACAATTCTGGCCGCGATAGAATTAGGAAAGCGGGTGTTTTTATCCCGTCCCGCTGATGGTACAGTGATTGATAGTCCCTTGGCCGCTGCTGCTACCCTCAGTCAAGACTTAATGTGGCAAAATCAAGAAAAATTTGCAGTTTTGATGTTAGATGTTAAAAATCGCCTGTTGGGGACAAAAGTAATTACCATCGGTACTGCTACAGAAACCTTAGCTTCTCCCCGTGATATCTTTCGGGAAGTGATCCGACATGGTGCAACCAGAATGATAGTTGCCCATAACCATCCTTCTGATAATCTAGAACCTAGTGAAGCAGATATAGAATTAACAAAACAATTATTAGCCGGAGCGCAGATTTTAAATATTTCTTTGTTAGATCATTTAATTTTAGGTAATGGCACTCATCAAAGTTTACGAGAAATTACCACTTTATGGGATGAATGTCCCCAGGAAGGTTGATCAGTTATCAGTTATCAGTTATCAGTTATCAGTTATCAGTTATCAGTTATCAGTTATCAGTTATCAGTTATCAGTGGAAGAAGGCAAAAGGCAATGGTTAGACTTCGCTCACCAACCAGGCAAAAGAATTTCAGAGATTTTACATGTTTGTAATTGGTTTGGTTTTTTAGATATGACTTAGGTAAACTAATCAAGAAATGGGAATTTATTGATATGACTTATGCCGTCTCAAAACTACTCAGCTATGAAGATTTTATTCATCAATATGCTGACAATTACCGCTATGAACTAGCCGATGGAGAATTAATTGACATAGAACCCACCGGACCCCATGAAACTGTTAGTGGTAAACTAGCAACTAAAATCGGTATTGCTATTACTAATGCCCAACTACCTTGGTTTATTCCCCGCACTTGTTTAATTCGTCCTTTGGCCGATGCCATTACAGCCCGTAGACCTGATATTGTTATTCTTGATGAAACAGTTCTTTTGAATGAACCTCTGTGGGAAAATGAACCAGTTATTACTAATGGACGTTCAGTAAAACTTGTAGTTGAAGTTGTTAGCAATAACTGGGAAACTGATTATGCTCGTAAAGTTGAAGAGTATGCTTTATTAGGAATACCAGAATATTGGATCGCTGACTATCGAGGCTTGGGTGGTGTCGCTTTTATTGGTCGTCCTAAACAGCCAACATTCACAGTTTGTCAATTACAGGGAGATGATTATATTCAACAAAAGTATCATCTAGGTGAAACTATTTCCTCTCGAATATTGCCAGATTTAAAATTCAAACTTGATGATATTTTACCTAAATAAAATCAGTTATCAGTTGAAGAAGGGAATAGGGAATAGGGAATAGGGAATAGGGAATAGATTAACTCTTTACTGTCAACTGTTAACTGTCAACTGTCAACTGTCAACTGTCACCTGTCAACTGTCACCTGTCAACTGTCAACTGTCAACTGTCAACTGTCAACTGTCAACTGTCACCTGTCAACTGTCAACTGTCAACTGTCAACTGTCAACTGTCACCTGT
>RDXV01000243.1 GCA_004292695.1 Nostocales cyanobacterium
GCGGCAACTTTAGAAGCTAGAGTACCATTTATGCACTTTTTTGATGGGTTTAGAACTTCCCATGAAGTGCAAAAAATTGAGTTATTATCTGATGATATTTTACGGGAATTAATACCTTTAGAATTAGTATCCGCACATCGTCAACGCTGTTTAACTCCTGATAAACCAGTGTTAAGAGGAACTGCACAAAACCCGGATGTTTATTTTCAATCCCGTGAAGGTGCTAACCCTTTTTATAATGCTTGTCCTGATATTGTGCAACGTATTATGGATAAGTTTGGAGAACAAACAGGAAGGTATTATAAATTATTTGAATATCATGGAGATCCGAAAGCAGAAAGGGTAATTATTCTCATGGGTTCTGGTTGTGAAACTGTCCATGAAACTGTAGATTATCTGAATAACCAAGGTGAAAAAGTGGGAGTGATTAAAGTTCGACTTTTTCAACCTTTTGATGTGGGAAGGTTTATTGAATCTTTACCTAATAGTGTTAAGTCTATTGCAGTTTTGGATAGAACTAAAGAACCAGGAAGTGCAGGTGAACCTTTATATTTAGAAGTAGTTACCGCTATCCATGAAGGATGGAAAAAAATTACTTTTCCGAATATTGTTGGTGGTAGATATGGGTTATCTTCTAAAGAATTTACCCCTGCAATGGTGAAAGCAATTTTTGATCATCTTGCTAAACCAAAACCCAAGAATCATTTTACTATTGGGATTAATGATGATGTCACTTTTACTTCTTTGAATTTTGATCCTAGCTTCTCTACAGAACCAGATAATGTTGTCAGAGCAATGTTTTATGGTTTGGGTTCTGATGGTACGGTAGGTGCAAATAAGAACTCTATTAAAATCATTGGAGAAGGTACAGAAAATAATGCTCAAGCTTATTTTGTGTATGACTCTAAAAAATCTGGTTCAATGACGGTTTCTCATTTGCGGTTTGGTGCGGAAAAAATTCGCTCAACTTATCTGATCAACCAAGCTAATTTTATCGGTTGTCATCATTGGGGTTTCATTGAAACTATTGATATTTTGAAAAATGCGGCAACCGGAGCAACGTTTTTGTTAAATAGTCCCTATCCTGCGGAGGAAGTTTGGGAAAATTTACCTGCAAAAGTACAACAGCAAATTATTGATAAAAAGCTGAAATTGTACTCTATTAATGCTAGTCAGGTGGCAAAAAATAGCGGGATGGGACACAGAATTAACACTATTATGCAGGTGTGTTTCTTCAAATTAGCTGGAGTATTACCGGAAAAAGAGGCGATCGCTAAAATTAAACAAGCGATTGAAAAAACCTATGGTAAAAAAGGTGCAGATGTTGTCAACATGAATTTAAAAGCTGTTGATAACACCTTAGAAAATCTCTATCCTGTGAAGGTAGGAAAGGTAAAAGCTATCACAGAAAAACCCAAATCTTTACAGAACAACATACCCAAATTTGTTAATGATGTTCTGGGTAAAATTATGGTTTGGGAAGGTGATGACTTACCTGTCAGCGCTTTACCCGCAGATGGAACTTTTCCCACTGCAACCGCAAAATGGGAAAAACGCAACGTTGCGGAAGAAATTCCGGTTTGGGATGAGGATGTTTGCGTTCAATGCGGTAAATGTGTGATGGTTTGTCCTCATGCAACTATCCGCGCTAAGGTTTATGAAGCGGAGAAATTAGCAAATGCACCTGTAAGTTTTAAGTCCACAAATGCAAAAGATAAGAGTTTTGCAGGTCAAAAATTTACTATTCAAGTTGCACCGGAAGACTGTACAGGTTGTAGTATTTGTGTGGATATTTGTCCTGCGAAAAATAAAGCAGAACCCACTAAAAAAGCTCTGTATATGAGTCCGCAGTTACCCCTGAGAGAACAGGAAAGAGAAAATTGGTATTTCTTTTTAAGTTTACCAAATCCCGACCGCAGAAAGTTGAAATTAAATCAAATTCGTCAACAACAACTGCAAGAACCATTGTTTGAATTTTCCGGTGCTTGTGCAGGATGTGGAGAAACACCATATCTGAAATTATTAACACAATTATTTGGCGATCGCACTTTGATTGCAAACGCAACCGGTTGTTCTTCTATTTATGGTGGAAACCTCCCCACAACCCCCTGGACACAAAACGCAGAAGGAAGAGGTCCAACATGGTCAAATAGTTTATTTGAAGATAACGCCGAATTTGGTTTTGGTTATCGTTTATCTATTGATAAACAAGCGGAATTTGCAGCCGAATTATTGCAACAATTAAGTAATGAAATTGGGGATAATTTGGTAAATGATATCCTCAAAAACGAGCAAAAAACCGAAGCAGATATTTGGGAACAAAGAGAAAATGTAGAATTTCTCAAACGAAAACTAGATGAATTATTGGGAACAAAAAAAGACCCCAATCTAAAAACAAAAATCGCTAATCTCACATCTCTTGCTGATTATTTAGTGAAGAAAAGTGTGTGGATAGTAGGCGGTGATGGATGGGCTTATGACATTGACTTTCATGGAATTGATCACGTTTTAGCCAGTGGTAAAAATGTCAATATCCTGGTTATGGATACAGAAGTTTATTCTAACACAGGTGGTCAATCTTCTAAAGCAACTCCTACCGCAGCAGTCGCTAAATTTGCAGCAAGTGGTAAACCCGCCGCGAAGAAAGATTTAGGTTTAATGGCCATGACTTACGGTAATGTTTATGTGGCCAGTATCGCTTTAGGTGCAAAGGATGAACACACATTAAAAGTATTCTTAGAAGCGGAAGCATTTGATGGTCCATCCTTAATTATTGCCTACAGTCATTGTATTGCTCACGGGATTGATATGACTACTGGTTTACAACAACAAAAAGCCTTAGTTGACTCCGGTAGATGGTTGTTATATCGTTATAATCCTACATTGCAAAATGAGGGTAAAAATCCTCTACAATTGGATATGAAAGCACCTTCTGAGTCGGTGGAAAAATCCATGTATCAGGAGAACCGTTTTAAGATGTTGATTAAGAGTAAACCGGAAATTGCTAAACAGTTGTTAGCGCAAGCGCAAGCGGAAGTGGATGCACGTTGGGAGATGTATCAATATTTGGCTAATAGGTAATTGGTAATTGGTAATGGGTAATTGGTTTTTTACCTGTTACCTATTATCATTCTCCAACAATGGATAAAATACGATTATATAAAGATGGACTAACCCAAAATTTAGCTATATTAATTAAATCATCAAGAATGGGTTTAACTAATGGAATTAATTGTTGACGTTTTGCCTCAATCAAAATTCCTAAAATACCTGTTATTTTTAAGTTGTTTTCTATTGCTGTTTGTCTGCCTAATTGTTCATCTATAATTAACCAATCTGCATTTAATTCTAATGCTAAAGCTATTACCGAAGATTCTCCTTCATCCAATTTGTTTTTTAAAGATTGTACTAAAATAATATTATTAACAGGCTTTACAATAATCCAGTCATAAGTTTTAACTTCTTTTGCTCCTGGTATTGAATCTCCCCATTGTGTTAATTCTTGAAAAACGGCTGATGATATGATAATTTCTCCATAAAGTTGTTCTAATAATTGGATTTTTCCTATAGCTGATAGATTAGTAATAGGTGAAGTATTGCTAACTATGATCATAAATTTTAGATAATTCCCAAGTTTTTTAAATCAACGTCTAAATCAGTTTCGTCATAATGAATATGAATGTTTCTCATAGCTAATTCATTTTGAAATTCTAGTAAAGGCATTTTAGCAAGTTGGGATGCTTTACCAATACTAATTTTTTTTCTTTGAAATAATAGAATGATCAATTCTAAAACTAATTCTTTTTCTGATAATCCACTGGCTTGAACAATATCTTCGGAAATTACTAAACTCATTGTTATTTTTTTGTTAATCTAGATATTAAAGATATTATAACATATAGGCATCTTTGGTTTCAACCATTATTACATTTTGGGCAGCAATTTAAAATTACAGAATTAGAATTTTAGGAGATTAAAAAAATGCTAGATGTAAAAAATGAGTATCTCTATAATTTATTAGACAGAATTAAACAAAGACCAGGAATGTATTTAGGAAAGTGTTCCATTACTCGGCTAAATATGTTATTAGTTGGTTATAGTCAAGCGAGAATGGAATTAGGATTACCACGTACCGCACAAGAACAAGAATTTGATCAATTTCAAGAATGGATACAGAATAAATATAATATTAGTGATAGTCAAGGATGGGATAGTATTATTCTCCTAAATTCCACTGATGAAAAAGCAGCTTTTTATCAATTCTTTCAATTATTTGATGAATTTTCTCACAGAAACACAAATGATGAAATTATGAAAGTTTCTTTAGTAAGTTAAATAACTACCAAAATGACACTGTAGGGTGCGGAATGTAAGTTATATCATCGCCTAAACCAACCACGTACCCAACGCCACAACCGCCCCAACCAACCCCAAAAACCACGCCGAGAAACTACAGGTTTTTGAGGTTGGGAAAGACGATTAATTGCATCATTGCAATTTTGCACTTTAGCATCAAGTCCCATTGTTTCACAAAGTCCACGGGCATTGCGATAAGCGCCCAGTGCGTCTGCTTCCCTATCCACTTTTTCTAATACCAGACCTAAATTAAACCAAGCAGTTGCTTCCCCCTGAACATAGACAATTTCCCTAAATATCTTCAAAGACTGCTGGAAGAAATCAATAGCTATTTGCTGCTGTCCCAGAGAGTCGTAAGCACTACCTAAATTGTTTAAAGAACGACTTTCGCCCCCAACATCGCCAATTTTCCTGG
>RDXV01000078.1 GCA_004292695.1 Nostocales cyanobacterium
CCCCTGCCCCCCCTGCCTCCCCTGCCTCCCCTGCTCCCCCCATCTCCCCCTCACCTGGCTTGTTCTACCGCTTCTACTAAAGAACGAGCTACCCGATCTATATATGGACGTGATACAGACCAAATTAGTGGCGATAACCAACCTTTTAATGTCACAGAATAGGATAAGTAACTACCACAAACTGTTGATTCTATTTGATATGTGATGCGTTCTTCAATGCCTGGAATTGCTAAGACGCGAATACTTAGCATTTCTTTGGGATTTACTCTTTCTACAAATATTTGGATGGGAATTGGCCAAAACCGGGTTACAGCTTGGAAAATTAGTCCGGGTTTAGGTACTAAGCCTAATGGTACGTTGGTACTTTTAAACAGTGGATTCCAGGAAACATCTGTTAAGTCAACTACTTTGAGCCATAATTCATCTACGGAGGCGAAGCTGATTTCTCGATAAGTTCGCACCAAAGAAACGCAAAGCCGACGACGTTTACGATAGATGAATTTGGATAACCAACTTGGCACAGTCTCAGTCCTCCTGGATACAATCTGTTGAACCATGAAGCCGTCAGCAAACAGCTTGTGTAAATTTCTAGTTATAGAGTAGACAGCAGATAGCAGAGTATACGTAGGTGAACAGAAAAAACTCAAAGTATGTAAAGAAAAGTAAAATATCTCAAAACTTTTTCTCTGTTCCCCGTTCCCTGTTCCCCCGTCATAACGATAAATTTCAACGCCTACCTGCTTAGATAGTCATTCTTGTTTATCTTTACTTTTCTTAATATAGTTCTGTTGAGAAAAAACTCACTGATTCAATTGTCTAGGGTATGTTGTTAACAACAGACTAAACTCCACAAAAATTGCAAAGAAACTTAATGAATATGTAAGTCTAGACGCATTTGGTGGAAAATAACTGTAGTCAATCAATTTGGGATTAGAGATTTGCTATTTTAGGTTGGCCACGCCGATAGGTTATGGATGAAAGATGATATCAGCCGGCAACAGGCACAGGATAAAATTAAGAATCATCCAAAAGCCAAAATCTAAAACGAGTAAATCTGAAATACTGATTGATGTTGATAACTCAGAAATAGCTGTTTTGGCAAATTGAGCCAGATTTTTTGGTTTTAGGTGTCAATAAATTTTTAGAATAAGAAATTGTAGCTTTCTGGAAATTGTAAATTTAGGTTCGGGAATCTATGTTGACTAACTCGCAAACCCCCACTCTTGAAGCAGAATCATCAAAATTTCTTCCAGCCCCTGACGCTCAGGCTAGAGTTAGTCAGTTCATGAAAACCTTGCAGGATGAAATCACCCAAGCACTAGAGGCTTTAGATGGTGTGGGTAAATTCATGGAAGATAGCTGGGAACGTCCAGAAGGTGGTGGTGGGCGATCGCGTGTGCTGCGTGACGGCGCAATCTTTGAACAAGCAGGTGTAAATTTCTCTGAAGTTTGGGGTTCTCATCTTCCCCCGTCAATTTTAGCCCAGCGCCCAGAAGCAACAGGACATGGTTTTTATGCAACTGGTACATCTTTGGTGTTGCATCCTCGTAATCCCTATGTACCTACAGTTCACTTAAACTATCGCTACTTTGAAGCAGGCCCAGTCTGGTGGTTTGGTGGTGGTGCAGATTTAACACCATATTACCCATTTGCTGAAGATGCAGCCCATTTCCACAAAACTTTGAAACAGGCTTGTGATCAACACCATCCAGAATACTACCCTGTATTTAAACGCTGGTGTGATGAATATTTCTACCTCAAACATCGTGATGAAACCAGGGGTGTTGGTGGTTTATTTTTAGATTACCAAGATGGCCAAGGTACTATTTATCGCGGACCTGATCCCAAAGGAGAAGCCGCAAATTACAGTAACCAAGTGGGCGCATTACCTCAAAGAACTTGGGAAGAGTTATTCTCTTTAGTGCAAGACTGTGGTAGAGCCTTCTTACCTGCTTATGTACCCATCGTAGAAAAAAGACATGGAATGGAATATGGCGATCGCCAACGTGACTTCCAGTTATATCGTCGGGGTAGATATGTAGAATTTAACCTGGTTTACGACCGAGGAACAATTTTTGGCTTACAAACCAATGGACGTACAGAATCCATCCTCATGTCTTTACCTCCCCTGGTACGTTGGGAATATGGTTATCAACCAGAACCCAATTCCCCAGAAGCAGAACTATACAACACCTTTTTGAAACCCCAAGACTGGATTAACTGGAAAAATAGTCACAGTAATCAGTAATTGAGGTGAGATTGAATCAAGTTTATTTCTAGATACAGTAGATCCTGTTTACTGGAACAGCAGAAATCAAGGGTTAAGGCTAGTTTGAAGAAATAGAAGATCAAAGTAGATATTTCTAAATTTTTGGAATTTATGCCCAAAAAACCCTTGATATCCGTCTATCAAAGCCAAAAACTAGGCATACTCAATTGCAGTAAACAAAATCAATATCTACTGCATCTAGATTCTCAGCGTGGTTTTTTGTGAGTTAAACTACTAAATACAGTCATTAAGTACAGTAGCTAATCTGCTGTAAACATTACCTATGGGTAAACCCTTATGTAACTGATGCAAAAAAAGATTATAAAAAAAGTAGTATTGCATAAACATCACGGAGGTTACAGTGAACATCGAGCAGAAAACCTACGCAAATTCAGAAGGCAATAATATAGTAATTGTCTTGCAGCCCAAAGAGCGCTTAGATATTACCACTGCTTGGCAATTTCGGCTCAAATTACAAGAGTGTATTTCTAAACTGAGTCGTCATGTAGTGGTGAATCTCGAACAGGTAGATTTTATTGATAGTTCCGGTCTAACTTCCTTGGTGGCAGGAATGCGTGATGCTGATAAAGTTAAAGGTAGTTTTCGGATTTGTAATGTCCATCCAGATGCCAAACTGGTATTTGAAGTGACCATGATGGATACAGTGTTTGAAATCTTTGAAACCGAGCAAGAAGCAGTAAATGCCGTGTTTCCTTACCTGGTTCGCCAAGAAAACCAGAATAATGAACCAAAGAGTAAAAATATTGCTGAAAATAGCCCATCTGTTGGCAGTAAACCCTAGTCTAAGCCTTTTGTGCGTTCACTTACCAGATGAGTCAGCTAATCTGTAGATAATGCTAATTGCTGGTTTTATTGCCAATGTCTCATCTTTTGTATAGCTTGGCAAACTAGCCCTTAAACGAGAAAATAAAAATACGTCGCCCTTAATAATTTCTTTGTGAATAACGTCCGTACTGTTTCTGATACAAAAAGAACTTTCTACAGTCTCCACACTCGTCCCATCAATACGATTTACCGTCGGGTAGTGGAAGAATTAATGGTAGAAATGCACCTACTTTCAGTTAATGCTGATTTTAGCTACAATTCCATTTATGCCTTGGGGGTAGTCACTACTTTTGACCGCTTCATGCAAGGCTATCAACCTGAACAGGATCTAACATCAATTTTCAATGCCTTATGTCAGTCTATTGAGCAAGATCCACAACTCTATCGCCAAGATGCGGCAAGGTTGCAAGCTTTAGCAAGAAGTTTACCCGCTAAGGATCTCATTGCTTGGATGAGTCAGACAAATCCGTTGGATCAAGATGCTGATTTACAAGCGCAACTGCAAGTGATCGCCCAAAGTTCAGCGCCAAATGCTAACCCTGACATTCCGCACTTTAAATATAGTCGCTTGTTTGCCATTGGTTTATTTTCCCTTCTGGAAATAGCTGACTCAGAACTTGTCAAAGATGACAAGCAACGAAATGAAGCCATCACAGCAATTACTGAGGGGTTAAATTTATCAGCAGATAAACTCAGTAAAGACTTAGAGTTATACCGTTCTAATCTCGAAAAAATGGCGCAAGCTCTGATCGTGATGGAAGATATGCTTTTAGCTGATCGGAAAAAACGCGAGCAGCGTCAACAGGAATCTAAAACTGTGGCCACACCTCCTAGTAATAACGAATAGGAAATTTCAGTATTTAGCTATTAGTTGTTAGGTAGTTTGTGGTTGAAGCAAAAACTCTATGTTGTTGAACTACTGATTTATTGATCAGTAATTATTTTTCCTAAATTCTGACTCAAGAATTAGCTAGTTTGTAATGTGTAATTCGTAATTCGTAAATTAAGATTTTTCGTCCTAAAATTACGAATTACGAGTTATCAATTGCAATTTAATTTCTTTAAACGTTGAGTATTTTGTAGATGATGTTGTTGATGATGGTAAGAGCGAAAGAGCCTAAAATCGCACTCCAGATACCATAACGTAAACGAAAACCTTCAACTAACCAAGCCGCAATACTAAAGCAAGCAACGGCAATCATGAATGTAAAGATACCAGATAATAAATCAAAAGTGGCGAGATTAGGTATCGTGAAAACAACACTCAAAACTGGTCTAACTAATGCTGTAATAATGCCTAAAATGGCTGCGGAAAAAATAGCTTTACTGGGAGTATCAATTTCAACTCCTAAAGGTGGTAATTTGCTAATAATCCACAGACTAATAGACGTGACTATCCAAACAATTAACAATGTCACAATATTCATGCCGCAACCCTTGAAACGTAAATGGTGATAGGCGATAGAGAAAGAAATTACGAAATTACTTGGTCTATTTGATATGAAACTTTGTGTAACTTAACCAATTATTTATAAAGTAGCAGTAATTTTGTATCTGCCAAGAATTTATTTTAAATATCTTTATGTTTATTACTCTTTTCTTGATATTAATAACTCATAAAAAATAACCCTAATTTACTATGATATATGATTTATAATTAGTGAAATAGTTGTAGTTACGACAGGTTATAAAATTAATTTTGATTGTCATGAACAATCAGGACTTACGCACAAAATTTATCATCATGGCTGAGTGTAGGGTATGGGGTGTAGGGTTTTTTCCTTTGATAAACCTATCCTCCTAAAACCTCATTTTTTCGTTCTTTTGCGTAAGTCCTAACATACAGCACTTCCCGGTGTCGTGAGGTACAGAGTTTTTTAGTTTTAGGGAACAGGGAACAGGGAACAGGGAACAGTAAATAAATTAGGGTGTACCTCATAACTTTGGAAACTGCTGTAAGTCCTAACAATATAAAAATTTATCAGCATCAATTCTAAATTCTGTACTAATGTGCTTAATGCCATCAAAATCTCAAAATCAAAAGGCCAGAACAGACTTTTTATGTTACCCTAGTATAGTTGTCTAAATTCCGCACACTCAGGAATTCGGGTGTTTCCTAGTTGAGAAATGCACCTGGGTGGAGGTTTAACCCGAATAGGAGTTACAAAATATGCCAGTAGTTTCATTGGCTCAAATGATGGAGTCAGGTGTTCACTTTGGGCATCAAACTAGACGTTGGAATCCAAAGATGTCACCTTATATTTACACCTCTCGTAATGGTGTACATATTATTGACTTGGTACAAACAGCCCAATTAATGGACGACGCATATAATTATATGCGGACTCAAGCAGAGCAAGGTAAGAAGTTTCTGTTTGTGGGTACAAAGCGCCAGGCTGCGGGAATTATTGCCCAAGAAGCTGCTCGCTGCGGTGCTAATTACATTAACCAGCGTTGGTTGGGTGGAATGCTCACCAACTGGGCTACGATCAAAACCAGAGCAGAGCGTCTCAAAGATTTAGAACGTCGGGAAGAAAACGGAGCATTAGATTTATTACCCAAGAAAGAAGCATCTATGCTACGTCGAGAAATGGCGAAGCTGCAAAAATACTTGGGTGGTATTAAAAATATGCGGAAAGTACCTGACGTAGTGGTGATAGTTGACCAAAAACGCGAGTACAATGCAGTTCAAGAATGCCAAAAACTTGGTATTCCTATTGTTTCCATGTTGGATACAAACTGCGATCCAGATGTAGTAGATATTCCTATTCCAGCTAATGATGATGCCATTAGATCAATTAAACTGATCGTTGGTAAATTGGCAGATGCTATTTACGAAGGTCGTCATGGTCAGCTAGAAGTAGAAGAAGATTACGAAGATTACGAAGGTGCTGAGGAAGACTACGACTACGATGAGAGCGAGTACGCAGACTTGGTAGGCGATGACAACAAAGATGAAGAATAATAATAAATAATGGAGAATACTTTTGGGGTGGAGTTACAGCAGCTTTCAGCTATCAGCCGTCAGCTATCAGCTTGGAAATCCTTCTGGTGTCAGGCTTGGTGACGTAAATTTGTACCTCATTTACGTTGAAACTGCTGTATTTACTTGACCTCAAAAGTTATCATTACTGTAACTCCTGTCTTAACAATTACTAATTCAAAGTAATTGAGTCGTGAAATGAAATAGGAATTGAGGCAACATGGCGGAAATATCTGCAAAACTCGTCCAAGAGCTACGTCAAAAAACTGGCGCTGGCATGATGGACTGTAAAAAAGCGTTGATAGAAAATGATGGCAGTATAGAAGCAGCCATAGACTGGTTACGGAAAAAAGGTATTGCTAAGGCAGACAAGGCAAGCTCCCGTATTGCAGCGGAGGGTTTGGTGGAAACCTACATTCAACCTGATGGCCAGGTTGGTGTATTAATTGAGGTTAACTGTCAAACAGACTTTGTAGCACGTAACGATGCTTTCAAATCTTTAGTGAAAAGTTTGGCTCAACAAGCTGCAAGTGCTGATAGTGTTGAGGCTTTATTGGCTCAATCCTACATTGAAAACTCCAGCATAACTGTAGATGAGGCTATCAAACAAGCAATTGCTACCTTGGGTGAAAATATTCAGGTGCGTCGCTTTGTTTCCTTTGCTCCAGCAGGTACACCAGGTGTAGTAGATAGCTATATCCATACAGGTGGCCGAGTGGGTGTCTTGGTGGAATTAGGAGCAAAAACAGAAGCTGCTGCTGGTAATGAAGAGTTTCAAGGCTTGGCTAAAAATGTAGCTATGCAAGTAGCTGCTTGTCCAAATGTCGAGTACGTTAGTGTAGAGCAGATACCTGCTGAATTTGTCCAAAAAGAGAAAGAAATCGAAATGGGCAAAGACGACTTGGGTAATAAACCAGAGAACATTAGAGAAAAAATTGTTCAAGGTAGAATTGAAAAACGTCTCAAAGAAACAACTTTGTTAGATCAACCTTACATCCGTGATCAAAGTATTTCCGTAGAGGAATTGATCAAACAAGTGAAATCTAAAGTAGGCGAAGATATCCAAGTTAATCGCTTTGTACGCTATGTACTGGGTGAAGGTATTGAAAAACAAGAAGTGAGCTTTGCTGATGAAGTAGCTGCTCAAATGGGTGCTAAATAATTTAGTTTTAGTGATTTAGTTCTCATTGGTTGATATTAATTTGTTAATAGTGTATGATTGATAAACAATCAACTATAGACTATTGACTAATAACTATTGAAATCACAGGTCTGGCAAAATTTGCTGACCTGTCTTTTGTTTAAAATTAGATAAAGTGCGGTTTTCCTCATGTCTGTTGCTCCAACCTTTGTTGATACAATTCAGATGGAGAAAAAAGGTAAGATATGGCTAGAGCAATTGAGCGTATAGAAAAAGATATTACAAATTTAAAACAGGGAAGTAGTGCGATCGCCACAGAACTGCACAGCAATTATCTTAGTTATTTAACTATTTTTGGCGATGCTTTACAAAAACAGTTAATTTTAGCAACTTATCACCTGTGTACCCAGGGTTATTCTGATGCTTTTATGAAGTTGTCACTGAGTCAGCGACAGCAATTACAACAAAGTATCCGTAAGTTGGGTAAAAAAGGTGCTGAACAGTTATTATTTTATGTTCAAAATGAAACAGCGGAACAAACTGAAGAATTAGAAGAATCTGAACAGTTAGAAGAATTTGAAGAGTTAGAAGAATTTGAAGAGTTAGAAGAATTTGAGGAGTTAGAAGAATTTGAAAAATTAGAAGAAACTGAAGAATCAGAAGAAACTGAAACCGTTAAAAAAAGTCAAAAACCCACAACCAAGAAAAGGAAATATTTAGATCCTGCCAACCCCATAGAAGTAGTACAATGGCATCAAGATTTAGAAGAACATCTTCAAGCCGTATTAAGAAAAACATCTCAAGAAGCTAATTCTTTATTACAACAAGCTGGGATGTTGCCCAAAAAATTACCACATCCAATTTTAGCAGCAGCGGCGGCAGCAGCATCAGAAGCATCTGGGGAAATGATGCCTGGACCACCAAATGTTTTAAATTTAGTGATTGAAATTAGCAGTGAGGAAGATACAGAAAGTTCTAGTTTGACACCAATGATGACTATTAATCTCAGACTGGGGGATATTGAATTTGCTGATACAGCGCTTTTGTCAGCAAGGAAACAAATCCGTAGTATTTTACTGCAATTAAATAAACTAGGAAAGGAGTATCAGAAAAAGCAGAAAGAACTGAGCATAGCAGAAGCAGAAGCAGCTTGGCGTGCTAGTTGGTTTGAAGACTAATTTTAGGTGACAGGAGACAGTTGGTTAATTCTTCCCTATTCCCTATTCCCTATTCCCTATTCCCTTCTTCAACTGATAACTAATGACTAATGAGTGAAATTCTTGATTGGATTAGATTACATAAAGCCTTAGCTGTGGAAGCAGAGCATGGTTTTACAGATTTGATGGGTAGACAATACCGTTTTAGTGAATTTCTCAGTTTAACCTTTGGGAAATTCCCTCTAGGTTTACCATCAAAAGAAAGAGCGCGTTGGTATGAAATAGCTAAACAATTTACAGAATATCCTCACATAAGTGTTGAAGCTAGACAACATTTAGTAGCTGAGGTGAGAAGATACCTTTATCAATTACAAAAAGAGCTAGAAGAAGGAAATCAAGTACAGGAAGAAACAGCAAAAAATTACAATCTAAAAATTGTTAACACAACGCCAATGGTGGAGGAAGTTAGTAAAAGACTTGCCCCCAAAATAGATCAAAAATTAAGTGAATTACCAGAAATTGGTATTAGAAAAGCGGATAACTTAGCAAGATTAAATTTACTCACTGTACGGGATTTATTATTTTATTATCCCCGTGATCATATTGATTATGCTCGACAGGTAAATATTAAAGAATTACAGGGAGGAGAAACAGTTACAATTATCGCTACTATTAAACGTTGTAATTGTTTTACCAGTCCGAAAAATCAAAAATTAACAATTTTAGAATTACTCTTAAAAGATAACACTGGACAAATTAGAGTTAGCCGTTTTTATGCTGGTGCTAGATATAGTAATCGTGGTTGGCAAGAAAGTTTAAAACGACGCTATGCTATGGGTAGTGTGATTGCCGCTTGTGGTTTAGTTAAAGCTAGTAAATATGGTGTAACTTTAGATAATCCTGAAATTGAAGTATTAGCAAATCCCGGTGATACGATAGAATCTTTTACTATTGGTAGAGTTGTTCCTATTTATGGTTTAACTGAAGGAGTAATGGCAAATACAGTCAGACAAGCTGTACTTGCTGCTTTACCTGCGGCGGTAAATTTTAAAGATCCTTTACCACCTGGTTTAAGAAAAAAATATGAATTGATGGAATTAAAAGATGCAATTCCTAATATTCATTTTCCTAAAGATAGTGATACTTTAAAAATTGCTCGGCGGCGTTTGGTATTTGATGAATTTTTCTATTTACAACTGGGTTTATTACAACGCCAAAAACAGGCTAAGGCAATTCAAACTAGCGCGGTTTTAGCACCTAAAGGTCAATTATTAGAACAATTTAACGAGATTTTACCTTTTAAATTTACCAACGCTCAACAAAGAGTTATTAATGATATTCTCAATGATTTACAAAAACCTACACCGATGAATAGGTTAGTGCAGGGTGATGTGGGTTCGGGTAAAACGGTGGTTGCTGTGGTGGCAATTTTAGCGGCTATTCAATCTGGTTATCAAGCGGCTTTGATGGCACCAACTGAAGTATTAGCAGAACAACATTATCGGAAATTAGTTGGTTGGTTTAATCTGTTACATTTACCTGTGGAATTGTTAACAGGTTCGACAAAAACCGCGAAAAGAAGAGAAATTCATTCACAGTTAGAAACGGGTGAATTACCTCTTTTAGTGGGAACTCATGCGTTAATTCAAGATAAGGTTAATTTCCAAAGATTGGGTTTAGTGGTAATTGATGAACAACATCGGTTTGGGGTAGAACAGAGGGCAAAGTTACAACAAAAAGGTGAACAACCCCACGTTTTAACTATGACTGCTACACCTATTCCGAGAACTTTGGCGTTAACAGTTCATGGTGATTTAGATGTCAGTCAAATTGATGAATTACCACCGGGAAGACAGGCAATTAAAACATCTTTGTTAACTGGTCAACAAAGACCACAGGCTTATGATTTAATGAGGAGAGAAATTGCCCAAGGTAGACAGGTTTATGTAGTTTTGCCTTTGGTAGAAGAGTCAGAAAAATTAGATTTGCGTTCAGCAATAGACGAACATCAAAAATTACAAGAAAGCGTTTTTCCTGATTTTCAAGTGGGGTTATTGCATGGAAGAATGACTTCCGCTGAAAAGGATGAAGCTATTACTAAATTTCGGGATAATGAAACCCAGATTTTAGTTTCTACTACGGTGGTAGAGGTGGGTGTGGATGTTCCTAATGCTACGGTGATGTTAATTGAACACGCGGAAAGATTTGGGTTATCTCAGTTACACCAGTTACGGGGGCGTGTGGGACGGGGTGCGGCGCAGTCTTATTGTTTATTGATGAGTAGTTCGAGAAGTCCTGATGCACAACAACGGTTAATGGTGCTGGTTCAGTCTCAAGATGGGTTTTTTATTTCGGAAATGGATATGCGGTTTCGTGGTCCGGGTGAGGTGATGGGGACTCGACAATCTGGGGTAGCGGATTTTACTTTGGCTAGTTTGGTGGAAGATGAGGATGTGTTGTTGTTAGCGCGTCAAGCTGCGGAGAAGGTGATTGATATGGATGCGGGTTTGGCGCGTTGGCCTCTGATGAAGGAGGAGTTGCAGTATAGGTATGCGCGGTTAATGGGGGGAGCGATTTTGACTTAGAATAAAGTTTAGAAATACTAATTATTGACTATGTTACAAAGACTAAAAATTAATGGATTCAAGTCTATTAAAAATATGGATCTTGAATTGCGTCCTTTAAATATTTTAATTGGAGCTAATGGAGCAGGTAAAAGTAATCTCATTTCGTTTTTTAAGATGTTGAATGAGATGATGAGTGATAGATTGCAACAATATATTGGCATCTCTGGTTATGCTCATTCTCTCTTGCATTTTGGACCAAAGGTAACACCACAAATAGAGGGAGAACTAGAGTTTGAGTTTGGGGATGCTACATATAAATATCATTTCAGTTTGCGTCATGCAGCAGGAGATACACTAATTTTTGGCGAAGAAAATTTGAGCGCAAAGGGGTTAGAAAATAACTCTCGGTTACTATTACTTAGAGATTCGTTGGGTTCAGGACATCAGGAATCAAAAATGATTGATGGAGTAGCAGAAGGTTTGCAAACTGCTATCCCTCTTAATTACTTGTTATCTCAATTTCGTGTTTACCACTTTCATGATACATCTTCTACGTCAGCAATTCGGCAATCCTGTTATGTTGGTTATAATAAGTTGTTAATGTCTGATGGAGGAAATGTAGCTGCATTACTTTTGAGATTACGTGAAGACAATAACATAGTCTATCAGCGTATTATTAAAACCATTCGTTTAATTGCCCCATTTTTTGATGATTTTGTGCTTGAACCTAGAGGTAATAATGTTATTCTCAATTGGCGAGAAAAAGGGTCAGATCAAGTTTTTGGACCTCATCAATTCTCTGATGGGACATTGCGTGCTATTTGTTTAATTACTTTGCTTTTGCAACCTGAAGAACAAATACTAAAATTAATTATTGTTGATGAACCAGAATTGGGTTTACATCCTTATGCTTTAAATATTATAGCGGCAATTTTTGGTAAGGCTTCCTATCATACACAAATTTTAATTAGTACCCAATCTACCGCTTTTTTAGATAACTTTAATCCTGAAGATGTAATTACTGTAGATAGAGTAGATAAAGAATCCATATTTAAAAGGTTAAATGCAGAAGAGTTAGAATCTTGGTTAGAAGAATATAGTTTAGGAGAAATTTGGGAAAAAAATATCATTGGTGGAGGTCCACACTAATGATTAGACTCTATTTATTTGCTGAGGGACAAACTGAACAGACATTTGCTGATAATATACTTAAACCACATTTAGCTAAATATAATGTTTTTTTGGAGAAAATTATATTGATAGCTCATGCTAGGAGAAAAGGTAAAGTTCATCGTGGAGGTGGTCGAAAATATGAACCAATGAGAGATGATATTTTGCGTTTTCTTAAACAGGAGAAAGGAGCTAATGTTTTCTTTACAACGATGATTGATTTGTATGCGATCACTCCTGAATTTCCAGGATTAAATGAATCTGAAAAACTGCGTCAAAATCCTGTACAAAGAGTAGAATTTTTAGAGAAAAGTTTTGCTAATGATATTAATGACCGGCGATTTGTTCCCTATATTCAATTGCATGAATACGAATCTTATCTGTTTTCTGATCCAAATTGTTTTAATAAACATTATGGTAACTGTTCAGAAAAAGTTAAAATTCTCAAGAATATTGTTGATAGTTATGAAACTCCTGAATTAATAAATGATGGTATAGAAACAGCACCTAGTAAACGTATTATTTCCCAGTTTCCTACTTATGAAAAAGGAAAGGTTGCTGATGGTTCACAATTAGCTGAATTAATAGGTTTAGAAACAATTAGGAATAAATGTCCTCACTTTAATTCATGGCTGTTGCAACTTGAAGCATTAACAGCATAAAATATTGATATACCCAAATTTAACTATGGTATATTTTTGTATCTAATCAAGAGGAAATGTAATCATGGTTATTTCTCAAACCCACCCACCAAACCCCACAACAGAGGTTGAAAAAACAAACTTCACTCCAGAGGAATATCGCGCAATGGAGGAAACAGCTACAGAAAAACATGAATATTCTAACGGAGAAATTATTGTTATGCCTGGAGGTTCAGAAGTTCATAGCCGTATTGGTGTTAATATTACTACTTTGCTCAATGTGGCTTTGAGAGATACTGATTTTCAAACTTATAATGGTGATTTAAGAATTTGGATTCCTGAATTTAATCATGGTACTTATGCTGATGTAATGGTGATTAATGGTGAACCAATATTCAATAATAATCGCACTGATGAAATTATCAATCCTTCATTAATTATTGAGGTACTTTCACCTTCCACCGAAGGTTATGATCGGGGTGAAAAATTTAGAAAATATCGCTCAATTTCCAGTTTTTGTGAATATCTGCTAGTCAGTCAAACAGAACCTTATATTGATCATTATCATAAACAGGAAAATCAAAATAATAATCTTTGGCAATTACAAACTTATGAGCATATTGATAATTTAATTTTTCTCCATAGTCTCAATGTAGAAATACCAATCAATGAAATTTACCGTCGGATCAAATTTTAACTAAATTCAATAGTTTCTATAAACTCTAAAATATTCATTTTGATATCATCAGCTTCTTCCAAAATATTTCCAGGAATATCCCCATCAAAAAATGTTCTTTGACTGCTAAATATATACAAAAAATTACCATTAATGAAAGCTAATAAACCACGATAAGCGTCTAATCTTACAGATTCACCGTTAATTTCTTGTTTAGAAATTGTTGATCCTTTGGGCATATCAATTAATACATAATAATAACCTTTATCTGCATCTTTTAAATATTCTGTATATTTAATTTCTGCACCCTCAACATGAGCAAAAATTGCCTGTGGTAAATATTTAGCGATTAAAATTGAGTGTAAATATGGTTCTTCTCCTTGAGTTTCAATAGTAACTAATGATTCTGTGGGAATGGAATAATAATCTATTCTTAATAATGTACCAAGTTCATCAGAAAAACTAACTATTCCTTCTTGACTATTAATTTTTCCACCTTGTTCTGGATTGACGGGAACAGGTACAATAAAATTACCTAAAGGAGATTGATAGATTTGTTGACCAAATTCATCTAATATTATTGTTTGATAATCTTCTGTTTGTTCTTCTATATCATCTCTTGCTTCTATGGCAGATATAACATCTTTAATAATTGCTTCTGCCTCTATATCTTCTAATTGTAAAGCTTGTTGTAGTTGTTTAATATAAGGTTGTTTTGGTGCAGGAATAGTTAAAGTTTTATCATCTAAAAGCATTACTACCCCAGCAGCAAAAGCATCTAATATGATTTCATCTACAATACTCATATTAGCAGTATTAAATAATGCTCCTAAACTTTCCTGTTTGGCGATCGCGGCTATTCTTTCAACAGTTTCTAGCATATCCTCTTCCGAGTATTCATCAAAAACCTGAAATTCCCAGAGAATATTTGCTAAACTCTCTGTATCTAAATCTTCTATGGAAGCATCTACTACTGCGGTAATTACTGCTATAGCTGCTACAGCTTCCTCTGGACTAAGTGATTCTTCTGATATTTCTTTCGAGCTAAATATCTTATCATACCTAATCATCATACTTATCTCCATCAACACCTTGTTATTAATCAGCAATCACACACAGTCACAATTGTTAGTTTAGCAATATAAGCAGTTTCTTTAGATATTATTTTGATTATATTAGTAATCTATTTTACCAATAAAAGGGGAAAGTTGCAGTTGGGCGATCGCATCCCACAGCAACATTCAAATAACAACATTCACAAAATCATCAACATGATAATTAAGAAATTCTAGCTAGGTTGAGTAACTCGCGCCTCAATATCCTCTAGAGTACGCAACAATAGACGATTAGCTTGTAATTGCCAACCCCATTTTTGAATCCTAATAGCTGCCACCGTACCCAGTATAGACGCTAGGAAACATACTGGTTGATTGAGAGGAATTCCAAACAACAAACCCAAACCTGCAATACCCCAAAATGGCAAGGCCACAGCCTGTCTTTGATCCTCCACTATCTCCGCAATTGTACCAGATGGCATAGTCGCTAATAATTCTTTTTTCATTTCCCTTTGTTGTGCTAAAGACAGAGATAAACTAATCTTCCTACGTAGTTTTTCTATCTTTCTCGCATCCGTACTGTATTCAGTTAATTCATCTTCTGCCATTTTCAAAAATTTTTCTAACTGAGACATGATGTATTTTCTTGATATTTTCGGTACAGTTATTTATTATCTCTAATTATTAAACATTAATCATTAAAATCTTTGACCACAATTACTCATCATCACAATAAGTAATGACTAACAAGCTGTTTCGTCTCGGCATCATCGCAATATTTATCCTATCACTGAGCTTACGATTTTGGGGATTAGATAGATTTAACACCCTCGTATTTGATGAAGTTTACTTTGCTCAATTTGGTAATAATTATCTAACAAACACACCATTTTTTAACGCCCATCCTCCCCTCAGTCAATATATCATCGGGTTAGGAATTTGGATAGGGAATCATATTCCCTTTTGGCAAAATACAGTTAATGGTGCAACAGGTTCTTTATTATCTCCTTGGAGTTATCGGTGGACAAATGCTTTCATCGGTTCATTAATTCCCGTTATTGTCATTTTGCTTACTTATCAATTAAGTCATAGGCGTAATTTTGCCTTATTAGCAGGTTTATTTACAGCATTAGATGGTTTATTTTTAGTAGAATCTCGCTATGCTTTAAGTAACATTTATATAGTCTTTTTTGGTTTGCTTGGTAATTGGTTAATTTTATTAGCTTTGGAAAAACAAAATAAACAACGTTGGTTAATTTTAGCCGTAGCTGGAATTAGTTTTGGTGCTTCTGTAGGCACAAAATGGAATGGTTTATGGTTTCTCGCCGGCGTTTATGGAGTATGGTTAGCAGCTTGGGTAATTCAGTGGTTACAATCTTTTGCACCAGCAACTAGAGTACCTTTATTTTCCTATCTACGTTCATATAATAATTTAAAATTAAAAGACCAACAAATTGATCGGAAAACTGACGCTGACACCATACCATTACAAAAAATCACCCAAATTAACATTTTACAAATGGGATTTTTTCTAGGAATTATTCCTGCTATTATCTATAGTTTAATTTGGATTCCCCACCTACAATTAGATACAAGATATGGATTTATAGAAGTTCATCAACGCATTTTACAATTTCATCTACAATTAGGTGGTAATAACCCAGCAATTCATCCTTATTGTGCTGCATGGTATAAATGGCCGTTATTAACTAGACCAATGGCTTATTATTACGAAACCACCCAAAATATCACCGATCCTTTACCTGTCTTTGGACCTCCTTTACCCCGTAATGCTGGTAAAATTATCTATGATGTTCATGCTATGGGTAATCCGTTTTTGTGGTGGTTTGGTTTGGTAGCAATGGTATTTTTGGTATCATTCATATTTATCAAAGTTATTCAACCAGGAATACAGCAAAAAAGGTTATTTATTCCCAAAAATTTAGGCGTTGATACTTGGATTTGTTTATATATCATTATTAATTATGCAGCTAATTTATTACCTTGGGTAAAAGTCAGCCGCTGTGTGTTCATCTATCATTATATGAGTGCAGTAATATTCACATTTATTGCACTTGCTTGGTTTGTAGATCAATGTCTTCGTAGTTATTATAAAGAATGGCGAATACTCGGTTTAAGTATTACCTTTATACTAATTGCTGCTTTGATTTTTTGGCTACCTATTTATCTCGGTTTACCTCTTTCTCTGGAAGATTATCGTTTAAGGATGTGGTTTGCAAGTTGGATCTGAAAAATTACAAACTTAGATTTGATTTTTAATTGCTTAACAAGTTTACATAAAAAGTATTTACTCACTCATATAGAGTTTACATTTATTATCTATAATCAGCAAAACTACCTGTTAAACTAAAATCAGTTAAAAGACTAGGGTAAATATACCCACTGACAAACCACCGTGAAAAAGATACTGGCATAATCAATAAAGGTAATAAAAGGCAAGTAGGACGTAGTTAATTAATTTAAGTAATTAAACAGTTAAAAATTTAATAGAACAGAGTACAGCATCAGCATATTTATCAATAATATGCGATATTCAAAGCAATAGCTAAAAGAGTGGTACTCAGGTAATTTTAAAAAGCTCAATATTGCCCAAAAATTATCTTTGATTACACTCTGAAAGCATTTAGATAATAGGGGGAATCTTATGGATATTGGACTACAAATACAGAATATTTCAAACATTAATATAAACAGCTTGAAAGAAGCACCAATTCATCTTTCTAGCGAAATTCAACCCTATGGAATTTTATTAGTTTTAGAAGAATCAGAACTAAAAATTATCCAAACAAGCAAAAATACATTAAATGTGTTCGGTATACCTCCCGAACAGATGATTGAGAAAAAATTGGAAAATATCTTAGATCCTTATCAATTAGAAAAAATTCAAGCTGGTTTAGCAGAAAGGAATCTAGATTTTATTAATCCTACCAAAATTTGGATTAAAAAAAGAGGTGATGAATATACAGTATTTGATGCTATATTTCACCGCAACTCCGAAGGTTTTTTAATTTTAGAATTAGAACCTGCAATCTCCCATGAAAATATCCCATTTTTAAGTTTTTATCATTTAGCTAGAGCATCTATTAACCGTTTAGAAAATACAAAAAACCTCCAAGAATTTTGTCAGATCATTGTACAGGAAGTCTGGAAAGTCACGGGATTTGACAGAGTGATGCTATATAAATTTAATGATGATGGACATGGTTCAGTTGTTGCGGAGGAAAAAATACCCGAATTAGAACCTTATTTGGGTTTACACTATCCAGAATCTGATATTCCCAAACCTGCGAGGAAATTATTTATTTCTAATTCTATCAGATTAATACCTGATAGTCAGATAGAACCTGTAGAGATATTTCCTACTAATAATCCTCTCACAGATCATCCCACCGACTTAACAAAATCCAGTTTAAGAAGTCCAGCCAAATGCCATATAGAATATTTACATAATATGGGTGTTGGCGCTTCCTTGACTATTTCCTTAATGAAAGATCAAAAACTGTGGGGTTTAATTGCTTGTCATCATCAAACACCAAAATATATTTCCTATGAACTGCGGAAAGCGTGCGAATTTTTAGGTAGATTGATATTTTCCGAAATTTCCGCCAGAGAAGAAACAGAAGATTATGATTATCGGATGAATTTGACATATATTCAAACAGAATTAGTTGATTATATGTCCCAAGAAGATAATTTTATTGATGGTTTAGTTAAAAAACAACCCAATTTATTAGACTTAACCAGTGCTACTGGTGCAGTAGTTTGTTTTGGGGGAAATTATACTTTAATTGGTAATACTCCCAAAGAAGAAGAACTCAATTATTTAATTGAATGGCTGAAAAAAAATGTAGAAGATGAGGTATTTTATACTGACTCTCTAGCTAGTCTTTATCCAGATGCAATTAGCTTTAAAAATGTAGCTAGTGGTTTATTAGCGATTCCGATTTCCCAGAGAAATTATGTTTTATGGTTTAGACCAGAAGTAATTCAAACTGTCAACTGGGGTGGTGATCCTAACAAAGCATTTGAGATTAATCAATCAAAAGGAGATGTAAAATTATGTCCTAGAAAATCCTTTGAATTATGGAAAGAAACAGTTAAATTAACATCCTTACCTTGGCAATATGTAGAAATTAAAGCAGCGTTAGAACTAAGAAAAGCCATCATTAATATTGTATTGCGTCAAGCGGATGAATTAGCACAACTAGCCCAAGATTTAGAAAGATCAAATGCGGAATTGAAAAAGTTTGCTTATGTAGCATCCCATGATTTACAAGAACCTTTAAATCAAGTTGCTAATTATGTGCAACTTTTAGAGATGCGTTATAATGCAAAACTCGATGAAGATGCGAAAGAATTTATTAATTTTGCAGTCGAGGGAGTCAGCTTAATGCAAACCTTAATTGATGATGTTTTAGCATATTCTAAAGTTGATACCCAAGCAATTGCTTTTCAAGTGACAGAAGTAGAAACAGCTTTAGAAAAAGCATTAAGTAACCTACGTAATCGTATTTCTGAAACTCACACAACTATCACCCATGATCCTTTACCAGCTATCATGGCTGATGGTACACAAATCATGCAATTATTCCTCAATTTAATCGGAAATGCAATTAAATTCCGTAGTTATGAACCACCACAAATTCATATAGGAGCAGAAAGGTTAGAAGATGATTGGTTATTCTCTGTTCGTGATAATGGTATTGGTATAGATCCGCAATTTAGCGATCGCATTTTCATCATCTTTCAACGTCTACATACCCGTGATGAATACCCCGGTACAGGAATGGGTTTAGCAATTTGTAAAAAAATTATTGAATGTCATCGTGGAAAAATATGGGTAGAGTCACAACTTGGACAAGGTGCAACATTCTATTTTACCATTCCAGCCGGAGGACGTGAACGTGATCGTAGAAACGGAAGAAACCCACAAAATAATCTTTTTAGTTGAGGATAATAAAGCCGATATTCGTCTCATTCAAGAAGCATTAAAAACCAGTTCACTTCCCCATCAAGTCGTTACAGTTAGGGATGGAATAGACGCAATGGCCTATCTCCGTCAAGAAGGTGAATATATTGATGCTCCACGCCCAGATTTAATTTTGTTAGACTTAAATTTACCCAGAAAAGACGGTAGAGAAGTATTAGCAGAAATTAAATCTGATCCCAAATTAAAACGTATTCCTGTAGTTGTACTAACAACTTCTAAAAACGAAGATGATATTTACCACAGCTACGACTTACACGTAAACTGTTATATTACCAAATCTCGCAACTTACCACAATTATTTCAAATTATCAAAGGTATTGAAGAATTTTGGTTCTCTACCGCCACTTTACCCACAGAATAATTCATAATTCGTAATTAACAAACTCCTGAACTCCTGAATATGATGACTGCAACTTGCTTAGTCAAAATCTTGTTAATTGAAGACAATTTAGCAGAAGCTAGATTGTTAAAAGAGTTTTTGAAGCAAGCCCAAACAAAAGATTTTAGTTTAGTTCATGTGCAAAGATTACGAGATGGAATCACTGAATTAAGTCAGCAAAAATATGATGTAATTTTGTTAGATTTAACCTTACCAGATAGTCAAGGACTATCATCTTTACCATTGCTAATTAATCATGCTCCCAGTACACCTATAGTAGTTCTTACTAATATTAATGATGAAGAATTAGCAATAGAAGCTGTGAGACAAGGAGCGCAAGATTATCTAGTCAAAAGACAAGTTAATCCCAACACTTTGGTACGTTCTGTTCAGTATGCCATCGCTAGGAAACAAGTTTTAGAACAACTGAGAATAGTAAATAAAAATCTAGAAAATACAGTAGAAGAAAGAACTGCGGAACTAGAAAAAGCCCAGGAACTTTATCAGTTTAAATCTGAATTTGTTTCTATGTTATCCCATGATATTCGTAATCCTTTAAACACTATTCTTTTAGCTGCGGGATTGCTCCAAAATAATGATGAAAAATTAACCCAGGAAAAAAAATTAAATCATTTTAAAATGATTAGGTCTGCTATCAAAAATATGGCACAATTATTAGATGAAGTGTCATTAATAGGTAAAGCTGATTCCGGTAAACTGCAAAGTCAAGTAATTCCCTTAGATTTAGAATACTTTTGTAATCAGATTCTCGAAGATATTCACCTCACAGCTTTAGAAAAACACGTAACCATAGAATTTAGTATTGATGGAGATTTTGATCAAACTTTATGGGATGAAAATTTAATCAGACATATCTTAGAAAATATTGTCGGTAATGCAATTAAATATTCTCATCCTCATAGTCAAGTTAAATTTGCACTAACCCAACAAGAAAAAACTGCAACTTTTAAAATTCAAGATTGGGGAATTGGTATTTCTGAAGAAGATCAACAACAACTATTTCTTCCCTTCCATCGTGGTGATAATGCCCATCATATTGCAGGTACAGGAATGGGTTTAGCAATAGTTAAAAAGTGTGTAGATGCACTCAATGGTGAAATATTAGTAGATAGTCAAATTGGTGTAGGAACAACATTGACTGTGATTTTACCTTTAATTAGAAAGTAACAACAGTCTTAATGTTATTCCATTTTTTTAATCAACTCAGAATATCAAATTGCAGACACATTAACTTGTACAGTCATATCCTGATAATTCAAATCTCCACCACCTAGAGTATCTTCAAACCCAAATACATTATTTCCCAGCAGATTTACATGATCTGTATTATCTGAATTAGCTCCCACAAAACTAAAATAAACGTTGGGATCATTACTACGGTTACTATCAACAATCGCGTCGGGTGTACCATTAACAATTATGAACGGTGCGTACATACTTCCACCATTTAAAGTGGTGTTAAAAGTTGATGTACCTGCACTATTAACAATTAAATCTACACCTGATAAACGATTAGCTACAGCAGCTTGAGTATAACCAACACTTCCTGGTTGAATATCTACTCTACCATCATTATTGGTATCAATTCCCCCATTCAAATCAGCAACTTTATAAAAACCAACAAAATTGTTTCTAGCAGCATCACCATTAACTATAAACTCTGCTGTTACTGCATTGCTAAAACTCCGTAAATCAAGCATTTCTATAGCAGCTAAAGGTGAAACTCTTGTAGATGTTGGTACAGTTCTAGGTGTTCTTTGTCGAGTAGATAAATCAAAATCATTATCTTTAATATCAACCTGTGCAGGATTAACATTAATACCGTTATATCTTGAATCTGTGCTAATTGCGGTATGTTGAATAATAGTAGTGTGATTACCTTCAATGACATTATCATCAATTGCAGAAACCGCTACTATTTGACTAACATTCCAATTTTGTGGTGTAAAAATGACTTGATTCACATTAGTTGAAACTTGATTACTGCTATTAATATTAAGAACGACATCAGCAGTAGGTTGAGTGTTGAGAACAACTCGATAACTATTAGCTGTACCACCTTCTAAAACTTTAGTGTTACCTTGTGGTTGAGTGATAATTACACCAGGATCATTATCAGTGATATTGATATTTACAGCATTAATGGTAATAGCATCATATCTAGTATCACTACTACTAAAAGTGTGTGTAATTGTCTCTAGTTGACTACCTTCTACTACAGAATCATCAACAGCAGTTACCGTCACATTTTGAGCAATATTCCAATTTTGAGGAGTGAAAACTAACTGATTAACATTAGTTGTTAGTTGATCACCGCTATTAATAGTAAGTGTCACATTTGCAGTTGGTTGAGTGCTAAGAAGAACGGAATAAATATAACTTGATCCACCTTCTGTTAAGTTAGAACTTCCGCGAACGTGACGAATTACATTCCTAATAGTAGGATTTGAATTATTAATTACAGGTTCAGAAATGCCGACATTTACAGCAGGAATAGCGAGATTATTATATGCTGTATCAGTGCTAGTAACGGTATGTTGAATTGAACCATTATGATTACCTTCTGCTAAAGAATCA
>RDXV01000079.1 GCA_004292695.1 Nostocales cyanobacterium
AGGAACAGCATTAATGGGTGTATGTTATGCAATCTTGGAAAAGGATACCAAGCGACTATTAGCATTTAGTACAATTTCACAATTAGGTTTGATTTTGGCTGCACCAACAGTAGGGGGATTTTACGCTTTAACACATGGATTAGTCAAATCATCTTTATTTTTAATGGCGGGTTCTTTACCTAGTCGTAATTTTAAAGAATTGCAATATAAATCAATTAATACTACAATTTGGATACCTTTGGTAATAGCTAGTTTATCAATTTCTGGGTTTCCTTTATTAGCTGGTTTTTCCGCGAAAGTATTAAGTTTAAAAAATATTACTTCTTGGCAATTTATCGCCATGAATGTAGCCGCAGTAGGTACAGCTATTTCCTTTGCTAAGTTTATCTTTTTACCTCACAAACAAGATACTGAACAAACTATAAAACCTGGTTTTTGGGCAGCAGTAGTTTTATTACTTTCTGGTTTAGTTTTTGGTAATATTGCCTATTTAAAGGCTTATAATCTGGCTGACATTACCAAAGCAATTATCACTATTGCTATCGGTTGGTTAGCATATCATCTGATTTTCAAGAAATTAGCAATTTATGTACCTCGTGTAGTTGAAGAATTTGAACATTTAGTAGGTGTGATGAGTTTAACTATAATCTTCTTATTTTGGATGGCTTTATCATGATTGGACATTTGATATTAAGATTAACCATTTGGTTTTTATTAACTGCTGATTTTAGTACAACTAACATTATTATTGGGGTAATTATTGCCCTGATTTTACCAAGAGGTTACACATCAAGGGCAAAATTAACTGAATGGATAAAAGTTTTAGGTGAGGTATTGGTGGCAATTATTGTCGCTTTTAAAGAAGCCTTTGAAATTATTTTACGCCCCCATTATCATGAGGAAATTGTTAGGGAAAAAGTAAAACATAAACATTCTTCTTTGTTAGTGTTTATGGACATATTTTTGATTACTTTTACCCCGAAAACTATTGTTTTGAACCATGACGAAGAGGGATTTTACGAAGTCCACCATATTAAACCAGGAAGGAAAGAATCATGAATTTAGAAATAGTCTTGTTAGGAATGATAGCAGCTTTATTAATTCCCATTTATGAAGCATGGAAAACAGAGAATACTTGGCAATTAATGTTGGCTTTGGGAAGTATTTCTAGTAAAGTATCTATCATGATTTTAGTGATTTCTGTGGCAAGAGATGATTGGATGATTGGGGTAGTAGGAGCAATTATTTTAAGCGTGGGAAATGCTGGTTTTATGTTATTAGCACAGATTTTAAGAAGGTTAAATGAAGCATGAATAGTAATCAGTTATCAGATTTTAGAAGTTTAGATGAAAGAATAAATGAGGAAAGTTAAATGCAAAATGTTGTGAGTATTATCAGCTATACCTGTATAGGTATAGGGTTATTTTTCTGGTTTTGGGGTACTTCTCATTTAGTTAGCAATAAATCAGTATTATTCAAATTACATGGACTTTCTGTAGCTGATACTTTGGGTTCAATGTTGATGATGTTTGGAATTTTAATGAAAATACCTAGTAAATGGCCATTGTTAGTTTTAGGTATTATTTCTTTAGCAATTTGGAACACAATGTTGGGTTATGTAATCGCCTATTGTTCAACTCATGATACAACTATAGAGGTAGAAAATGAATGATTCTTACTTATATATAATTGTTGCTTTGTTACCTTTAACTGCGGGTTTGTTGGTGACTCAAGTCAACCCTTATCATGCGTTAATTTTGCGTGGGGTTTTGGGAGCAATTGCGGCGTTAGTAGATGCGGTTTTAGGTGCAGCAGATGTAGCTTTAACAGAAGCATTAATGGGGACAATGTTATCTGTTGCTTTGTATGCTATAGCTGTTCGTTCATCCTTAGTTTTACGTTTGGGTGTAATAGAAAATCAATTAATAGCAGAAAATCAAGATAGCAATTTTCAACAACTAATTAACGATTTTCGCAAAATTTTTAGTAGACATTATCTACGGTTAGAACTTGTACCTTACAACAGCCACCAATGTTTACAAAATGCCTTAGTCTCTAAAGAAATTCACGCTACTTTTGCACCAAAATTAGTTAGTAATGAATTAACAGAAACCTATCAAACAGAAATTAGAGTCAAGCGCATTTATCAAATTATTGAAAGTGAACTGTCATCACCTGATACAACCATAAATTATGTTGATGTTGAAACATCTGAGGAGAAACATTAATGAAAATGAAATGGGTTTATATTTTAGCCGGAATAGCATTATTAGTACAAATGTTATTCATGCCTGATGCTGCATCTAATTTATCAGAGGTTTCCAAACCGTTTTTGAACATATCAATTACAGAAAAAGTAGTTAATGAAAGTGGTGTTGTCAATGCAGTATCAGGAATTATTTTCAGAAATCGCCTTTATGATACAATTTTTGAAGTAATTGTCTTTACCATTGCCATTTTAGGATGTAATTTTTTATTAGCAAATGAAAATCCATCCTGCACAATTTACCAATTTAAAGATCGAGCCTCAATTACTTTAACTCGATTAGGGGCGACAATTGCGGCCTTGGTCGGTATAGAATTAGCAATTAGAGGACATTTAAGCCCTGGTGGTGGTTTTGCTGCGGGTGTAGCGGGTGGAACAGCTATTGGTTTAATTGCAATTACTTCATCTTATCAATGGATGCAGGAAATTTATCAACGTTATCATGCAGCTATTTGGGAGAAGATTTCAGTTTTAGTTTTTATTGTTTTATCTGTGATCACTCTGTCTGGTTTCGAGTTACCTCATGGGGAGTTAGGAACACTTTTTAGTGGTGGTATTTTGCCAATTTTAAATATTATCGTTGCTGTGAAAGTGGCGTTAGGTTCTTGGGCGGCGGTTTTGATTTTTATTCGTTATCGGGGGTTGTTATGATAGTTGATAGTTGATAGTTGATAGTTGATAGTGATTGGGTTATCAACCTATTCCCTATTCCCTATTCCCTATTCCCTATTCCCTATTCCCTATTCCCTATTCCCTATTCCCTATTCCCTATTCCCTATTCCCTATTCCCTATTCCCTACGAATTACGAACTATAAAATGCTCTTGCAATTTAGCTACCATTTCCGCCCTAGCCGAAACTCCTAACTTTTTGAACATTCTTTTCAATGCCTGTTTAACTGTATTTTGAGTAATCCAAAGTTGAGTGGCAATTTCCCCATTTGTTAATCCTTTAGCCACTAATTCAGCAATTTCTAATTCCCTCGCTGTTAAAGGACATTCATTAGCAATTTGAGGAGGTTTTGACTGAGCGCGAAGAGTGGCAATTTTAGCTGATAAATGTAGACATACTGCACTTAAATCAGCCAAATCATTATTATTAAAAGGTTCACTTCCAGGATCACGGGCAAAATTTAAAGTACCCACCAAATGACCATCACAAACTATCGGTCCAGTCATTACGTGTTCGTGACGGGTGCAAAAATTTTTCCAGTCTTCTGGGGATAAAATTAATTGTTCATGGGTGGGTGCATGACGTTCTAAAACATAACTACCTACAGGGTTAGATTCTAAGCACACCGCCGGAATTTCCGGTATTTCTATTGATGTTAATAATTCATTATCCAAAAAAGAAATACCCCAATGTTGTACCCCAAAATGCTCATATAAGGTATCTTTGAGAGCTTGTTGTAATTCTTGCTCATTGTCAACTTTGGCGATCGCCTCAAAAATAGCGTGGAGTGTTTTAGTCATAAGAGTACCCAGTTGGGGACTATGCGAAAGAATATAATTACCTCTATCCTAATATTATCAAGGAAAAAACACTATTTTCATTAGTAGCCAGAGGACAAGCATCATGACAGTTACTCAAATCTCTGCCCAAGAACTTTTCCGGGCTGCATATCAAAACCGTTATACTTGGGATGAAAACTTTCCCGGTTATACCGCAGATATCACTTATAAATATGATGGCCAGGAGTTCACTGGTAAAGTTCGTATTCAAGCTGATTTTAAATGGGAAGTTAGCGGAGTAGAAGACGAAACCGCTAAAAAAGCTATTGAAGGCCAAACTTGGGAAATTGCTGTTCACCGTGTACGTCGCACCTTTGAACAAACTCACGGTGAAAATACTTTCAGCTATGGCGAAACTGACAACACCGGCGCTGTAGAAATCATTGTTGGTGGAAAATCAGCCGGTGATAAATATAAAGTTCGCAATGATGTAGTTACTCTTGTTCATCGTCATATTCATGGAGTTGTTGTGACTATTAATACTTTTAGCATTCACGAAACTGGAGCAGGATATCTTTCTCATACCTATGATTCTGTATATCATGATCCTAAAACTGGAGAGAAAAAAGGTGGACGGAATGAGTTTACTGATGAATACGAAAAAGTAGGTGATTACTACATTCTCAACCGTCGTATTATCCGTACTGAAACTGAAGGAAATGTAGCTATCCAAGAATTTATTTTCTCTAATTTAGAATTGTTGGGTTAGGTTTTTTTGAATAGTAGATAATTCACAATTTATCTGATTTATGTAAGGGTTTAGCATTGCTGAACCCTGATTTTTTTAAACTAACCTCTCCAGATGCAGAGTACACAGAGAAGAAAGAGGTTTCCTCGGTTTAATTAATTAATTAATTAATTAATTAATTAATTTATGAATATTATCCTCCCAATTTGCACCGTCAAATGGCACAATTTCAAAATTACTGATTACATCCCCATCTAAACATCTCACATTTACATCAACACAGTCAGGATGACTACGGGGAATATAAAAAGAATGTATTCCACAAATTTTGCAAAATTTATGTTTAGCAATTCCCGTATTAAATTGATAGGTTGTTAACACATCCTCACCTTGCAACAAATTAAATTTATCCTTAGAAACAATTAAATGTAAAAACCCTTTTTTAGCACAAATTGAACAATTACAATCATCAACCTTGTGGTTATCAACCTCTACCCGAAACCGCACCGCTCCACAATGACAACCACCTTCATAAATTGCAGTTTTATTCATATATTTACCATCCTTATTTATCTGCGTTAATCTGCGTGCATCCGCGTTTAATTAAGATACTGAGACAACAACCCAATAAAAAATCCCGGTATTTCTAAATGTGGTAAAATTCCCGTTTCCGGTATAACTTGAAAATCCCTAATTACACTTTTATTTAAACTCGCTAATCTTTTACCTAAATCAACATTAGTAAACTGCGCTGACTCTCCCCAAAAAAACACAGTGGGAACTTGTAATTGCGAAATATATAAACTCAAATCAAAATAAAGATCACCCTTTAAAAACGATAAAGCTGCAAATTTAGCATTAGGTTTTTGTGCAGAAGTTAAATAAGCATCCACAATTTCTTGAGTTAATCTTTCTGGTTTCCCAAACAAGAAACTTTCTAGAAAATTACGCACAGCAATTTCATTTTCCGCACCCAAACCATAAATTAAATCATCTAAAAATGGTGTATTAATTAATGGTAACGGTAATCTTCTTCCTGAACCTTGGTCAAAATCATCAAAACCAGAAGGAGAAACTAAATACAAAGCTGTAAATAAATCAGGTTGAGAAATTGCCAAACGCACCATAAAAGCAGCAGTTAAAGAAGAAGCAACCACCGTTACAGGTTGATCACAACTTCTCTGAATAAATTCACTAATGGTATTCAAATAATCTTCAATTTGATAATTTTGAATTAAATGAGCAGAATCTCCCCAACCAATTAAATCTGGTGCTAAAATTCGATATTTATTAGCAAAAGCTGGATAAACTTTCGACCATTCAAAAGCAGAAGCACCACCACCAAAATTATGTAAAAATAACAGAGGTGGTAATTTTTCAATGTTGTCAATTTTCCAATGTTGACCATTTTGGGTATAATAAACCATCCTACCCAACGAAGTCTTAATTGACTTTTGTTCAAAACCAGGAGGGTGAAATTTCAACATAGTTCATTAATAAGTTATCAACGATTATGACTTACCAAGATTATCTTTTGTGACTTGTACCAGTTGGTGCAAATTGTCACCATAAATATTATAAATAGAACCAAAACCAACTACAAACCGTCCCTCTCTGGGAGTTAATTTTAAAATCCTAAAATCAGGTAAACTACGCAGCATTTCAATAATATCACCAAACTTTGCTTGAAATTTATCTACTATTTGATTCCATGCTTCAGTTTCTCTAGTAATCAGACTTGCTGTAGAATCAAAACTTAAACGACGACGGGCAAAAATATTCGCAGTTTTAGCCTCATCATCAATAAATAATACACTAACATAGGGATGAGATTCAATATTAGTAGTGTGAATAGCTAAACCACTCACATAAATATAGATATTCTTCGCTGCATCCATCACAAAGGGAGTATAACTAGCATTAGGAATTCCCTGACTATTTACCGTACTAATAATAATGCTAGAAAATTCTTGGGGGAATTGATCATACTCAGATTGGATTTTTTCTAATTGACTCATAACCAATAAATCCATAATTAGCTGTTAATATATTATTATAATCCAAAATTGCCGCAATTATAAAAACACACTCCTTGATCATTAGCAATAACGATGACTAACAATAATCGTCCTCAATCTAAGTTATGTAGACTTCTGCAAACCCTCACCTATTTTGAGGTATTCCCTGCGCTCAACTGGATAGAAAATATATTTACAAAAAATCGTCCTCAAGAAAATCAAACTCAACCAAAAGGGGGTAATCTTATGGGTATAATTTTAGTAGCTGGTGCAACTGGTGGAGTTGGTAAAAGAGTAGTCAATAAATTATTAAATCAAGGTTATCAAGTCCGTTGTTTAGTCAGAAATATTGACAAAGCAAGAACAATTTTAGGTAATGAGGTTGATTTAGTAGTAGGAGATATTACCAAACCAGAAACATTAAATGATTTGGTGATGAGTAATATTCAAGGTGTTGTTTGTTGTACCGCTGTCAGAGTGCAACCAGTGGAAGGAGACACACCAGATCGAGCAAAATATAATCAAGGTGTAAAATTTTATCAGCCAGAAATCGTAGGTGATACACCGGAAAATGTCGAATATCAAGGAGTAAAAAACCTAGTTGAAGCTGCTAGAAGATATTTACCAAATAGTGATGAAAAAGTAGTTTTTGACTTTACCAAAACATCACCAGAATTAAAAGCACAATTAAAAAACATTTGGGGTGCTTTAGATGATGTAGTCATGGGTGGTGTAAGTTCTAGTAATTTTAGTATTTTAGAAAAAACCGCTTTATTTGCTGGTAATGTTTCCACTGCAAATTCTGGAGGTTTTGCATCTGTAAGAACTAAGAATTTTTCCCCTGCAATTAATTTATCAGGTTTTACTGGTGTCAGATTAAGAGTTAAAGGTGATGGACAACGTTATAAAATCTTTTTGAGAACTGAATCTACTTGGGATGGTATAGGTTACAGTTATTCCTTTGATACTGTTGCTAATACCTGGATAGATGTAAATATTCCCTTTGTGAATTTAACACCTGTTTTTAGAGCAAAAACTGTAAAAGATTGTCCTCAAATTGACACCAGTAAAATTTGTTCACTACAATTAATGTTGAGTAAATTTGAATATGATGGTGCTTTAAATCCTCAATTTACTCCTGGTGGATTTGGATTAGAAATAGAAACAATTAAAGCTTATGGTGGGGAAGGTTTATCAAAATTTGTCTTGGTTAGTTCTGCGGGTGTCACACGTCCTGGAAGACCAGGAATTAACCTAGATGAAGAACCTCCAGCAGTGAGATTAAATGACCAATTAGGAGGAATTTTAACCTGGAAATTAAGAGGAGAAGAAAGTTTAAGAAATAGCGGAATATCATATACAATTATCAGACCTTGTGCGTTAACTGAAGAACCCGGAAATAAAGAATTGATTGTTGAACAAGGTGATAATATTCGGGGAAAAATTAGTAGGAATGATGTCGCGGAAATTTGTGTACAATCTCTACAACAACCAAAAGCGAAAAATATCACTTTCGAGGTGAAAGAGGGAGAAAATAATGTGAATTATGTTAACTGGGAAAAACTGTTTTCGCCATTAATGAAAGGTCAATAAAACTCAGATCCTAGACTTTTTCAATAAGTCTGGGATATGTAGACTAAATTAAATAATATTAAAAAATTTTAAAAATATTATGGTTTATATTATAATTTTTTGATCTTATTTAATTGTTCACGTGCATCTGTATTTTGAGGATCAAGTTTGAGGGATTCTTGGAAAGCTAAAACCGCATCTTTTATTTTTTTCTGCTCTATTAAAGCTAAACCCAGCAGGTAATAAACATTGCTGTTTTTAGGTTCTAATTCAATTGCTTGACGATAAATTTTGATTGCTTCATCTAATTTTTTTTGTTTAACTAGAACTTGTCCTAAACCAATATAGCTTTCCATTCCATAACGTCCAGAGCGATCTATTTCCATTGCTTGATGATAAGTAGAAATCGCCTCATCTAACCTATTTTCTTCAGCTAATAAATCTCCCAGTTTTTGATAAGCTGGAGGATAATTAGGTACAAGTTCAATAGATTTACGATAAACAGCTATCGCTTCATCTATTTGATTTTGTATCCTCAAAGCATATCCTAAATGTAAATAAGTCAAGTTACCTTTAGGATCTAACTCTATAGATTTACGATAAGCTACTACTGCTTCTTGAGTTTTTTCTTGCAATAATAAAGCGTCACCTAACAGATAATAGATGATAGCGTTTTCCTGATCTAATTTTAAACTTTTATTAAGAATTTTTTCGGCTTCTTGAGGCTGATTTTCTTGAACTAAGGCAAATCCTAAATTTTGATAATTACGGCTATTTTGCGGTTGTTTATCCACAGCTTGACGACAAAAAGATAGAGCTTTTTTAGTATTTCCAATTTCAACAAAAGCATAACATAAACCAACTTGAGAACCCACTAACCGAGGATTTATTTTCAGAGATTTTTCATAAGCTAATACAGCATCTTCTACAACATCTGATCTATTCATCAACCAATTCCATGCTAAGGATTGATCTAAATTTTTAGCAACTCGAATACCTTTACCTGAACTTTCCCAAAAAGCCATATAAGCATCACCAAGATCAAGCAAAGATTGAGCATCATTAGGTGTTAATTTAGCCTTTTGACTATACGATTTAATTTTCTCCTCATCTGATTTTACCTGATTTAAAATTGTGTAGTCTTGGAAAAGTGGCCAACCATAATAAACAACGACCGGAAAACATAAAATAAGGAGAGTAAAAAATACAGATTTTTTGGATATTTTTAAGGATAGCTTTAATTTTGCCAGCATATTCATATATTCTTTGATTTACCGCGTGTTATTGAATACATGAAAAAATTCTATTCACATATCTGTGATTTATACAGTTTGTTAATATTTTGTTTATAGTATATGGCAGAAGACAAGAGTTAAAACCATGAGTCTACTGACTCATCCTGTATGTTAAAATACTTAAAATATTACTGCCACAGAAAAATTATTCAAATGGCTAAAAAATTCCTTTTCACAGTAATTACTGTGGTTATAACTCTCATGGTTGGGATTAGTTTTTTTTCCCATCCTGCAACATCACAACAAGTAGATTTTCGAGTCAATAACTTAGAATCAGATATACGTCGTTTAGAAATCAGGTTAAATCAAATCGAACTTTTAATCAATAAAAATTCTCAAATTCCCTCATCAAGAATTAACCAAACCCCTGTAAAACCGCAAGTAAGCAAAGATAAGATGTTTGATAGATTATCAACTTTGTTTGTGGAATTAAAACAGCAGGTGAATGATTTAGAAAAGCGGGTAAAAAATTTGGAGTCTGGAAAATAAGTAAATAAAACAAAAACCTCATACTCTCAATTGAGTATAAGGTCTATGTTGATGATTTGGTGGCGGGAAGTGGATTTGAACCACTGACCTTCGGGTTATGAGCCCGACGAGCTACCAGGCTGCTCTATCCCGCGTTGCTCTTTGTCTCTTGACTTCATTCAATATAACTTAAAGCCAAGAGTTTGTCAACTATAAAAGTGATAATTCTCCAATTACCTCCAAACGCTTGTATTTACCCAGGTTCATAAATTTCTCTGCTAGACTTTGGGCAACGCTAGGAGTAATCCAGCCCAGTTGTTGAAGTAAATGGATAGCGGCAGCGTACTTTGCCCGTTTAGATCCATCTATCACTTTAATAGCCAATCCCATACCTTCACCTAGTCTAGCCATGCACTGCACTCCTTCCGCGCCAGATTTACTAATCAATTCGCCTGGGGAGAGACGCATTAATTCTGTGTCAAATTCTCCTTCTCCAGCTACCATGACAGGATAATTGTTCATAGCGCGAACAATGCGTTCCATGTCTAGGCTGTTGCTGGCAGCGAGGACAGCGTACAAAGTGGCCATTTGACTCATTTGCATGAGATATGTGGGTGCGCCGCAGTCATCATGAACGCCGATAAATTCAGCGGCGGGCATTTTGAGGATTTCTGCTACTTTAGAAATAATTAATTGCTGGACTGGGTGTTTGCGATCTAGATAATTAACTAGAGGCCAGTGACGTTGTTGGCAAACTGCTAACATTCCGGCGTGTTTCCCAGAGCAGTTATATTCTAAAGCACTACGCTTACCTTCAGGAATAGGACATTGTAGCACACTGGGATCAAGGTCAGTCCGCCAAAGAATGTTAAATACTTGGCGAACTTGCTCCATACTTCCTTTGTGAGAACTGGTGATAATGGCTAGATCACGATCACTTAGGTCATACCTTTCTAATGTCCCTGTGCTGGTGACAGCTAGAGCTTGAAATGGTTTGAGGGCTGAACGCACAAAAGCTGAGGTTTCAGCGTTGCCAGCGACAGAAAGAACTCGCCCCCGTTCGTCGCTGACTACAGCTTGGACTATATGCCGAGATTCAATAATACCTTCCCGCAACAACCGGACTTCCAGTGCTGCGGATTGTGTTCTTTTTCCCATTGTCATGGGTTTATCTGTATTGTGTAGGTTTTCAGTTATCAGTTATTAGGAGTTCAAGGAGATCAAGGAGTCAGGAGATCAAGGAGTCAGGAGATCAAGGAGTCAGGAGATCAAGGAGTCAGGAGATCAAGGAGTCAGAATCAATTTACTCATGCCCAATGCCCAATGCCCGATGCCCAATGCCCGATGCCCAATGCCCAATGCACAATGCCCGATGCCCAATTACTGATTTATAACAAGTGCCAAATTATAGTACCAGTAAGATACATAATTGCCAAAGCTGCAAAAGTTATTTGTAACCTTTGGAGAATTGGTTTAATTTCATAGGTGACTATGAGGCGATCGCGTGTGATCACTTCTAGGGGTTTTGTCCAGGTTTGCCCGTCATACCAACCAGATTCTTCATAGAAAACGGTGTCATTATATAGGCGATTGCGGATATAAAACCAACCTAAATACAAACGCACCAACACCAGGACTACCATGACACTGGCCGCTGCTGATCCACAGAGAATAAAATGAAGCATAAATTTTTGTGGGGGGAAACTAGCTGCTGCTACTGGCCCTGCCACTAGCCAGGACCAACCCCAAATCCAAAAAATCTTACTCAGATAATTGCGCCAGCTTTCTGTGGTGTGCCGAAAAAACCAGGAGTTTTTTAACTCTTCATATTCATTCAGTGGTTGTTGTTCTAGGGGAACAGGACAGTTAGAAACTGATGTTCTGATCATCTTGGGTTATCCTCGCCATCATCAGAGTTAGGTAATGGAATACGTTCGGCATGAATCCAGAACGCTTCTAAATTATAAAACTCTCTTTCCTGGGGCATCATAATATGGACAATTACATCTCCATAATCTTGTAAAACCCAACTTCCCTCTGTTTTTCCTTCTATTCTCAAAGGACGAAGGTCTAGTTCTGTTTTCACCTTGTCTTCTATGGCGCTGGAAATTGCCCTCACCTGCACGCGAGAGTAGCCAGTCATCATCACAAAATAGTCAGATAGGTAAGAGACATCTGCTAATTTGAGCAATAAAATCTCCCCTGCTTTGCGTTCTGATCCAGCTTCGGCGATAGTTCTGGCTAATATTTCGCTGCTGTCATCAGTTTGAGTCATTGCCCTGTTTATGGTTGGCTGTGTTTGTGCCACAGACCCTAGTGGTAAATTTCCTTGAAAATAATCAGTCATTAAACCTCAGTGCTATTTTCCTTTTACCTTTTATGATTGCAAATTGTTGGATATAATTACAAACTATTTGCAATTATGTAGATAGGTTTTCTTGAATCCTAACAAAAAAACTGGTGATTGGGGAAAGGGTGATAGGTGATTAATTATTCTCAACCTGTATTAACAAGCATATTTCCTAATCTACGTAAACAGGTACTGTAACCAAAAAACTATATACTATACTAAATTTTCACCAAATTTCCCTAAATTCGAGTTTTTGTTAATAAAGATACCATAAACTCATATTTTGGCGATGAAATACTTGATATTTTTTCTGATTTTTGCATAGAAACTAAATCCAGTATCATCAAAAAAATCATCAATTACCTGATGGTGAAAATATCAAAAAGAGGAGTGAAATAATGGATTTACGCCGAGATGCCTTGCAAATCCTCAAAGAAACCAGCCGTACTTTTTATATCCCTATTAGTATTTTACCTTCTGGGTTACAAGAAGCCGTAGCGTCAGCTTATTTGTGTATGCGTGCCATTGACGAAATTGAAGATCATCCAGAGTTGGATAATGCTACTAAAGCTGATCTACTACGCGGCATTAGTCAGACACTACAAGCTGGGGTAGATGGTTTTCCTGTAGATGCTTTTCATGTAGGTTTTCAGGGGTATGAAAATTCTCTGGCGGAAGTGAGTCTGAGGGTGCGAGAATGGTCTATTTTAGCACCAGAAGCTATTGCTCCTCGGATTTGGGATGCTACAGCAGCAATGGCTGATAGAATGGCATTCTGGGCGGAAAGAAATTGGAAAGTAAAAACTGAATCTGATTTAGATCGCTACACTTTTGGGGTAGCTGGGGCGGTAGGTTTGCTACTATCTGATTTATGGTCTTGGTATGATGGGACACAAACTAATCGCACAGAGGCGATCGCCTTCGGTAGAGGTTTACAAGCTGTGAATATTCTCCGTAATCATCATGAAGATTTCACTCGTGGAGTCAGCTTTTTCCCTGTGGGTTGGAATGCAGATGATTTACAAAAATATGCTCGTCGTAATTTAGTTTTAGCTGATAGTTATACTAATTCTTTGCCCCCTGGTCCGGCTTTGCAATTCTGTCAAATTCCTTTAGCTTTAGCTCATGGTACTCTCAATGCTTTAGCTAATGGTCAGGAAAAACTTAGTCGTAGTGATGTTTATGCCCTAATTGAAAAGTTTATGGGTGTTAATGTCAATGCTGTTTAAAGCTGTTAAGAAGATTGATTGATATTTAAAGTTGGGTTGACTTAGGAAAACCCAACTATATTTTTGCTAAGTTTTTGTGAAATTTATTATGTGCTTTATTTTACCGATAGCATAATATAGTTTTACTATCTAGAGGAAGTAGAAGTAATGAAATTTCAATTTCACAATTCAAATTTATTATTCCGACTCACTACTTTATTAGCCATATCTGGAATTAGCAACATTAGCAATATTTTGTTTTTATCTACTCCAGTTAATTCTATTCCTCAAAATATTACTAACACTAATTTAACTCAAAATTCAGAAATATTACAAAATGCCGAAACCGCTTATACTGAAGCTGAAAAACTATTTCAAGTAGGAACGGCAGAATCTTTAACACAAGCAATTACTAAATTTTCCCAAGCAAGTCAACTATATCAACAAATTGGTGAAGTTCGTTCTCAAGCTGCGGCTACTGGTTATATAGGTTATATTTATTCATTGTTAGGAGAACCCCTAAAAGCTATAAAATTTCATCAGCAAACTTTACAACTGAGAATAACAGCAAAAGATAAAAAAGGTCAGGCTATTACTTTAAATCATCTTGGTAGTATTTATGATCAATTAGGTGAAAAACAAAAGGCTTTAGATTTTTACTATCAAACTTTACCTTTACGCAGAGAAATAGAAGATAAAAAAGGTGAAGCTATCACTTTAAATAATATAGGATTAATCTATGATTTCCTTGGGGAAAAACAACGGGCATTATCAATATACAATGAAGTTCTACCAATTAGAAAAGCAGTAGCAGATACTAGAGGTGAGGCTATTACTCTTAATAACATTGGTAATATTTATGATGATTTAGGAGACAAGGAAAAAGCCTTAGAATTATATAATCAAGCATTACCCATATATCGTTCTTTAGGAGATAAAAATAGAGAAGCGACTACAATTAATAATATTGGTAGTATTTATAATTTTCAGCAAGATCACGAAAAAGCCTTAACCTATTATAACGAGGCGTTATCATTAAGAAAATTAGTGGGAGATAAATTAGGTGAAGCGAATACTATTAATAATATTGCCACCGTGTATGACTCCAAAAGAGAAACAAATAAAGCATTAAAATTATATAACCAAGCTGTATCTCTATATAAACAAATAGGAGATAAAAGTGGGGAAGCCATAACTTTACAAAATATTGCTGCTTTACAAAAAAAGCAAGGTAATTTGAATGATGCACTGATAAAAATTCAATCAGCTATTAAAATTATTGAAGATATCCGCATTAACTTTAATAATCAAAATTTGCGAACATCTTATTTTTCTACAGTGCAAAGTTATTATAAATTATATATTAATATCTTGATGGAATTGCATAAACAGCAACCATCAAAAGGTTATGATGCTTTGGCATTACACGCCAATGAAAGTTCCCGCGCTCGTAGTTTATTAGAATTAATTCAAGAAGCTAATGCCGATATTCGTAAAGGAGTAGATCCAAAATTGTTAGCGGCAGAAATGAAGATACAAAAACAAATTGAAGATAATGAAAAAGCCAGAATTAAATTAATAAATAACCAAGGTACACCAGAACAAATACAAGCCTTAGCCACAAAAACCAATCAATTATTAAATCAATATCAAGACATTAAAACTCAAATTCGTATCAATAGTCCTCGTTATGCAGCTTTAACTCAACCCCAACCTTTACAATTAAAAGCAATTCAAGAACAAGTATTAGATAATGATACTTTATTGTTAGTCTATTCTTTAGATCAAGACAAAAGTTATCTTTGGGCAGTTTCTAAAACCGAAATGACAAGTTATGAAATTGCCAGTCAATCAGAAATAGAAACTTTAGTGAAAAGATTCCGCAATCAAATTATTAGACCTCAATATAACAGAAAATTAACTGCTATTGCCGCAGAACCTTTAAGTAAAATTTTACTTGCACCAGTGGCAAATAAATTAGGTAATAAAAGATTAGTAATTGTAGCTGATGGTGCTTTACAATATTTACCTTTTGCAGCTTTAATATCTCCTAATTCCGATCCAGAAAAACATAGGTTTTTAATTATTAACCATGAAATTATTACTTTACCTTCAGCTTCAACTGTGGCAATTATTCGCAATGAACAAAAACGCAAAAAACCCCCAAGTAAGAAACTAGCATTATTAGCTGATCCAGTATTTAGTATTGATGATGAGAGATTTACTACCCAAAAACCATCTCTCAAACCAGCTACAAATAATTTAGAATCATTGGCTTTAAAAAGAGCTATTCAAGATACAGATATTAATTTTCAACGTTTACCATTTACCCGCAAAGAAGCAGAAAAAATATTAAAATTAGTTCCTGAAAAGCAAACTTTACAGGCTTTTGATTTTGATGCTGATTATAATTTTGCTACCAGTTCAGAATTAAATCAATATCGGATTATTCATTTTGCTACTCATGGTATAGTCAATAGTCAACAACCTCAACTATCTGGTTTAGTGCTTTCCCTGTTTGATCAAAAAGGTAAAACTAAAAAAGGTTTTTTGCGTCTTCATGATATTTTTAATTTGAATTTATCAGCGGATTTAGTGGTTTTAAGTGCTTGTCAAACAGGTTTAGGTAAGGAAGTTGCTGGGGAAGGATTGATAGGTTTAACCAGAGGTTTTATGTATGCTGGTAGTCCAAGGGTAATTATGAGTTTATGGAATGTTTCTGATCAAGGAACATCGGTATTGATGGGTAAATTTTATGAGAAAATGTTGCAAGGTGGTTTAAAACCTGCTGCTGCTTTACGAGAAGCTCAAATAGAAATGTTAAATGAGCGAGGTTTTTCTAAACCTGATTATTGGGCAAGTTTTACTTTACAGGGTGAATGGCGTTGATTTTAGAGCATTTTCCGGTGTAATGAGTTATAATTTTGGCGGGCAAGATGCCCACACCACAAGAATTTTATGATTATGATTTGACCTCATAAGAACGAAATTTGCTGTAATTTTTAATTGAATTTTTACTTTAGTTTTTACCAGTGAGTAAAATTTCGGCAATTGCACTGGAAATAGGAAAATGTGGTGGATATACTTCCATCCAGAAAAATTCACCAACAGGATTAATTTCTAAGAATACATGACGATTATCTGGGGTGACGATAATATCAATTGCTCCATAATTTAAACCGAAATGCGCCATCAATTGTAGGAGTTTTTTCTCAATTTCTTCAGGTAGTTGATAGGCTTTCCATTGTTTAGCTAAATTTCTACCTTCTTTGCGCCAATCGTAGGTAGAACCTGTTAAACTTTGAGAATCTACGGCGGCGGTAAATACTTGATGTCCGACAATTGTTGTTCTTAATTCTAATGCTTTGGGAATGTTTTCTTGGAAGGTCATGGGACAATAACGTAAACCTTCCATGTTATTCAAATCATCTTCTGTTACAGGGCTGGTAAATACTACCATTTCTTCATTTTTATCCCCATAAATAGCAAAGGAAGATAACATTTTTGTGACTATTCCATGTTCGGTAAATTTAGCCGCAAATTGTCTGACTGCTTCTGGGTTATTTGATGTTAATGTTTGGGGTGTTTCTAATCCTATTTTTCTAGCTACTTGTAGTTGTAATTGTTTATGATTGGTAAGATCAACGTTGGACATTTTATCAAAGTGAAAGGCTTTTAAACTGGCGATCATGCCTCTGACTGTGCGCCGACATTCTTCTATAGAAGCGTCTCTAAATTGCTTTTCCATTGTTTGGGGAATTTTCGCCCCGTAACGCATTCGCCGATACCAAATTGAGGAAACTTCACTTAAATCTAATTTGTTTTCACCATCGCTAATGATGATTTTTTCGGTTTTCCCATAATGAATATCTAGTTTTACTTCTGTGGGGTATCTGTCGGTATCAAAACGAAAGGCTTTTTCTCCTCTGGTTTCTATTTCTTTGATGACTAGGGGAATACTTTCGTTATCTTGACTAAAGGTGACTATTAAAACTGTCATGATGAGTTACTTTTTTTCTACAATTATACAATTTGAACGCAGATAAACGCGGATTTACGCAGATTGATTGAGGTAAATTTTAGATGTTTTTAGATGTTTTAGGAAAGAAGGGTGTTGGCGATCGCCTCAGAAATTGGTAAGTCTAAATCTCTTTCTAACATTCCCCATTCTCCACCTGGGTTGACTTCTAAAAATACATATTCATCATCTGGGGTGACGATAAAATCTAATGCTCCATAGGTTAAGCCAAATTTGCCCATAAATATTTCTAAAAGACGCAATACTTGATCTGGAATTTGATAATTTTGCCATGCTCCTACATTTACGCCTGGTTTGCGCCAATCTTCTTGAGTATTGGCATAAATGTCAGCGTCTAATGCACCTACAAATACTTTTCCATTGACATAAATTACCCTTAATTCTGTTTTTTTGGGAATTTGTTCTTGGAATACCATTGGACAATAACGTAATGATTCCGCATCTTGTAAATCTTCTTCTTTGACTGTACTTGTGTACATAAAAAAAGATGTGGGGTGCATGGTGCGAGTGAGAGTAGTTAATAATTTGCTCACCATTTTACCGTTGACTTGTTGAAAAAATTCTCTTGCTGCTTCTGCTTTGTTGGTAATCAGGGTTTTGGGAATTTTAAAACCTATTTCTGATGCTATTCTCAGTTGTTTGAGTTTATCGCTTGCTGCATCTATTCTTTCTAAAGGATCTACCCATTTTGCTGTTCTCAAACTATCCCAAAAACCATTTAAGGTAGCTTTGGATTCTCTGATACAAGCTTGTCGAAATTGGGGTGCTAATTCTTCTCCAAAATGTGGTTCCCAAATTCGCCGCATCCAGACCGCTTTTACTTGTTCTGTGCTAATTACTTGGTTGTTATATTCTAAGGTATGGTAAGTTTTATCATGATCAAATTGTGCTGTTAATTGAATTTCTAGGGGAAATTTATCAGTATCTAAACGAAATGGTCGCGCTCCTTTTTTTGATAGAGCTTCTGCTACTCTATCTATAGTAAAAAAGTCGTCAGTGTGGGTGAGTAATAAAACAATGTTTTTATTATCTGGAGATATTTTCATGACAATTTTGTTGCTGCGAATTAACGATTTTTTGCTGCTTTAAAAATATGCAACTAAACTTTAATCCAAATTTTTGGATCTTTTTCGTAGCTATAGGTAGAACCATCATTAATAGTGATAGTTTTCCCTTGACTACCTTTACTTCTAATGGTGCTAATTTTTAACCCTGTTAAGGCTTGCATTTCTTGATGAGAGAAACCTTTTAATTCGTTAATATCTGTGGATGTTTCCAGGTTATTTTCATCTGAAGTGTTAACAGTTTTATTGTCTAATTCTGCTTCATCTAATTCTGCATCTTCAGAAGATGTGATAGGTAATTCCTTTGGAGTTGAAGATGCAATATTAGGTACAACATCTATAATTATTTCGTTGTTTTTTTCTGGAGTTTCAGCGGTTTCAGTAACAATTTTATCGGCTTTACTTTGACGATAATCTTCAACTCTGATAAGTTGCCAAGTAGAATCTTGAGAGAGTTCTAAAACCCATTCATGGTAACTAAATAGACTTTCTCTGTGACCAACACTAATAAATGTTGTTTTGGTTTCTTTGAGTTGTTGATATAAGTTTCCTTCATTGGTTAAATCTAAAGCACTTGTAGCTTCATCTAAAATTGTGAAACTGGGTTGAGTAACTAATAATCTGGCAAATGCTAAACGCTGTTGTTCTCCTAATGAAAGAATATTTTCCCAAGGAACTTCCTTATCAAAACCATCTATACGACGTAATAAATTCTGCAAATTAACTTGTTCTAACACCTCTTCTAATTGGCGATCGCTAATTTTTCGATCTGTATGGGGGTACATTAATTGTTCCCGTAAAGTCCCCAAAATTATATAAGGACGTTGTGGTAAAAATAAAACTTCTTCTAAGGGAGGTCTGACTATTCGACCTGTTCCTGAATTCCATAAACCGGCGATCGCCCTTAATAAAGAACTCTTACCACGACCACTCGGACCAACAATTAATAACCCTTCTCCTGGTTGAACAGATAATGATAAATCTTCCACAATTACCTGTTCATAATTAGGAGTTTGTAAAGTCACATCTTCAAAAGCTAATCTTTTTTCTTCAACTGTTTTAATTCTACTTAAATTTTCTGCTTGTTCATTGACTTTATCCAGCGCATCTGCCAATTCTACCACCCGTTCAATATAACTAGAATAACGTCCTGAAGTGGCAAATTCTCTGATTAAAGTAGCCAAAGCACCAGCGAACAAACTACAAGCCATACTAGCTTGGCTAATTTCACCAAAATCTATTTGTCCTTGAATTTGTAAAGGTGCAAATACTAAAAATGGGAAGATTTGCAGAACAGCTTGATATCCTCGATTAAATAAATCCTGGGTTCTTTCCCAATTAATTCTTCGTTTAGCATTTTGAACAATTTTATTAAATCGTTTTTGAATAATATTTAATTCCTGTTCTTCGCCCTGGAAAAAAGCAATGGATTCAGCATGATTACGAATATGGGTTAAACTGTAGCTATAATCTGCTGTACATTTGAGTTCTTCTTGTTGAATATTATTTAACTCTCGACTTAAATAACCGGCAATTAAATTACCTATGACAGTGTAAATAATAATAGTAATTGCCACCCATTTAGCCAAACTCCACAAAATTACTAAAAATGTAATCAGTTCTAGGATTTTTTCCAGAAAAGTAGATAGAAACATTAAAGAATTTGTTGTTAATGGTTCTATTTCTTGGGCTATTTGTTGATCTGGATTATCAACATCTGATTTAAAATTGATTTTATAGTAAGCACGATTGCTTAAATATTTAGACACAATATAATTGTTTAACCATTGATACCAGTCTAAAGCAATTTCTTTTCTAACATATTTAGAAATTCCGGTAAAAATCGTAGTTAAAAGTAGCGAACCAGCAAACAACCATAAAGTATCAAAAAATTTCTGCAAATCTTTATCTTGAGTAATACTATCAAGTAAATTGCGAGTGATAAAACTATCTGCTGCACTTACAGATACCAGTCCCATAATTAATATCACAAAGAGAAATAACATGAACCAAGAGCGAAGAACATCGGAAAATGCTCTGGTATTTGCTTCTGTGGGATACCAATAAGGACTGGTGATTGCTCGGATACTTTTCCAGAGTTTATGGTCAGAAGAAGAAGCTTCCTTTTTTGATTTTTGATCTTTAACAGTAGTAGCTTGCATTTGTTGACAATTATCTGAATAATCTTTGTGCTAATTAATTGTTAAATTGTTAAATTTTTACACTCAAAACGAATCAGCTAAATAATTACTTAGCTCAATTTATGCCTGAGTCTGTAAAGATTTTCAATTGTTAGTTGTGGATTTCCACATCAACTACTCCAAGATGATACCATCTTTGGGTAATTTTCAAACCCCGTTACCCGTAAAATAACGTTGTGTATTTCCTATAACTTTTTAAACTTACTCACACAGCTTAATCAACTAAATATATTTACTAAATATATTTATATGATTACTTAGTCATAAAATTGACTATAACTAATTTATACGAGAAACTATCAACTTGTATCTTTAAATCATCATTTGTAATTGTGTAGTTAAAATTTTAACATTGGGTTCATAAAGCATTCGTCCATGATTTCCAGGTACAGATATAATTTTGACAGAATTTTGAGTGTATGCTTGCCATCCCCAATCGGGTAAATCATAATCAGAAATAGCGCGAATTTCTTGTAAAACAATATCATGATTTTCCTGAGCGCGAAATAAAATAATGGGTGCATAAATTTGATAATTTGGCTGATAATTGGCATAATTTTCTGTTAACTTTTTCATAACTTGGATATTAATTTTTAGTAAATCTAGACTCGAATATTCTGGTAAAACATTATGCTTATAAAAATATTCTGCTGCCAAATTCCACCGAGATTGATCATCAGGTTGATCCGCTAAATCAGCATATTTTAAGCCCAGGTCAACACCTTTTAATGCTTCAGTTCTTTGAATTAATTGCCAAATCCAATCAATTTCTTTTCTATCAATTAAAAACTGAGGACGGGAAACTAAACCCGCATCTAAAATAACTAATAAATCAACCTTTTTACCTTGTTTCTCTAATTGGTAAGCAGTTTCAAAAGCCACTGCACTACCAGAAGAATACCCAACAAGAATGTATGAATTTTGGGTTTGTTGATAATTGAATAACTCAATTAATTGATTAGCATGATTTTCTACAGAACTAGGAATAGTTTGTTTTCCATCTCTTCCTGGAGTTTCCAAACTATAAACGGGATGATTTTCTAAATTAACTGCTAAATCTTGAAAATAAAAACCAGAACCATTTGCACCAGGAAAACAAAAAATAGTTTGAGCATTTCCTTGAGATTTAAGGGTTAATAAATCAGGGTGTAAATGTTCAGATTGATAACTAATATTTGCTGCAAATTTAGCGATAGTATGATTTTGAAATAAACTACTTAAAGATAAATTGTATGGGAATTTTTTTTCAAGAATATTGAGTAATTTAATAGCTAACAAAGAATGACCACCTAAATTAAAGAAATTATCATGAATACCTATTGTTTCTATTTCTAAAACCTCAGACCATAAATTAGCTAACTGCTGTTCTAATTCATTTCTAGGGGCGATATATAAACCAAAATCTTCCAAATCAGGAGCAGGTAAAATCTTCCGGTCAATTTTACCATTAGGAGTTAAAGGAAACTTTTCTAAAACTATAATTTGAGCCGGAATCATATACTCAGGTAAACGAGATTTAAGATCATTTTTCAATGTTGTAGATAAATTTTGACTGCTTCCCGTTACATAAGCAATCAAACTCTGGTTATCATTAGTAGTTTTATGTAAAACAACAACAGCTTCTTTAACTAAAGGATGTTGTAATAAAACCCCTTCAATTTCTCCTAATTCAATTCTAAATCCTCTTAACTTTATCTGTTGATCAATTCTTCCTAAAAATTCTAAA
>RDXV01000244.1 GCA_004292695.1 Nostocales cyanobacterium
CAGAATGCACAGTTTTTCAGGTCTAACCTTCAAAAGTCTTGCACTTTATTTCCTCGCGTTCAGCCTCAAACCTTTGATTTATCAGGGTTTTGGGTTTATTCAGCAAGCCCTAAAATATCAAACTCGCCTAATACTTAGCTCATGGAAGCATGACTACTGCTGTAAAGCGTTTGAGTTGTTGGATCTACTTTTCCTTGAATGGGATTCCAATAATGACATAGTTCTTCAGGAAGTCCTAATTCTTGTGTAGCACGCATTAACATTGATTGTTGACGATTTTTAACTTGTTGATGTTGACGTACCATCAATGCGCGGGATTTTTCTTGAATAGACATATTTCGTTTCCTCTTTGCTATTAGAAATAAATCATTAACTTTTTGCCTTACAAATTAATAGTACCAAAATTTCTGTATCAGAGACTACGAAACTTTAAAATCTTAATTAAAATTAATATAAGATTAATATATTTAGTGATTTATTTATTTTTTTCTGTCAAAAATAAGTATTTATGCTGTATGCCTTACTGCAATAGCAATTCACGAACTAGGTAATTTAACTCTCACTCAATATCCATCAAAATTTAATCTCAACAGAGAAAAGACTTTATTTTTGAGCTTTTGTTACATAAAATAATCAAAGTAAATAAAACTTTACTCATTTTTTATGTTGAACAACTTAACAAAACTCAGTTATCAAACCCTCCAACAGAGCAAAAATTACTTGAGTCTCGGTCACAAAACCTTTTTTACTCAGTTACAAAATCTACTCTATCCACCCCAAGAACCTAGTCAAAAAATATCTCCCCAGGCGATCGCCACAATTCAAAATAGATTAAATCAGCTACTAGAAGCAGATTGGCAAGACACCCAAAAAGGCATATATCCAGAAAGTGTACTATTTGACAACCAATGGACAGATGTCTTAATTAACTATCCGCTGCTATGTCTAGACTTACCCCAAATCTGGGAAAGAATCAGCCAGAAGCAATATCAAGAGTTTTCCAAAGAAATAGATCAACAGGGATACCCTAGTTATTATTTACAAAACTTTCATCACCAAACCAATGGTTATTTAAGTGATTTATCCGCCAACTTATATGATCTGCAAGTGGAACTTCTGTTTGGTGGGACAGCAGACGCAATGAGAAGGAGAATTTTATCACCTCTCAAGAGGGAACTACAAAAATTTCAAGAAACACAACAAAAACAAATTCGTATTTTAGATGTAGCTTGTGGGACAGGAAGAACCCTAAAACTAATTAGATCCGCTCTACCAAAAGCGTCTTTATTTGGTACAGACTTATCACCAGCATATTTGCGGAAAGCTAATCAATTATTATCTCAAAATCCAGGAGAATTACCCCAGCTTGTACAAGCAAATGCCGAAGAATTACCCTATCTTGATCATTATTTTCATGCTGTAACTTGTGTATTTCTATTTCATGAATTACCGCCAGCAGTCCGGCAAACAGTGATTGAGCAATGCTTCCGAGTCACAAAACCAGGTGGAGTGTTTATAATTTGTGATTCAATTCAACTCAGTGACTCACCAGAATTAGTAGAAATAATGGAAAGTTTCCCAAGCACTTTTCATGAACCATACTATAAGCATTACATCACAGATGATCTAATAGATAAATTGGAAAAAGCTGGTTTTCAAAATATCGAAACACAAACCCACTTTTTGAGCAAATATTTGATTGCCCACAAACCAGAATAACCACACACAGTAGTAGTCATTCTCGATAATGAAACAGAATGATTACCTACTATTTAATTATTTTACAGCTTGAGATCAAAAATGAATTGTAGAGACAGTGCAATAAATAGGATCGTTAATTGCCATAGACATAGTAACTCACAAAGATGTTAGAACTTCAACTGAGAAGAAATTTATCCAAACAAGTCTTTAACCTTGTGACTGGCTATATCTCAAGCTGTCCCTACAATAACAAGCTGTTCCATTAATCTCAAACAATACTAAATAATCCAACTTACTAGCTGACAACAGCTTCCACAGGTGAATTACACAAATAAAAGTTCTATTCTCGCTCTGCTTTTTCCTCTTGGTTACTTAACCTATAAATACTTAATTCAATACAGAAGCGGTTGAAAAAAGTCAGGTGAGGACGTACTCAAGTTAGCAATTAGCTAATATACGTCAGGTTTAACGCAGTGACCGAATTTTTTGAGGAAATACTCAACAGTGGCTGAGTCATGCAGTTGTTTAGAGCTTTAACTGTTTATATTCCTGCCAAAGAAGATAAAATCTTGAAATGATAGCTGACTTCCCCAGTTATGTAGAGCTTTAACTGTGTATATGTTTGTCAAAAACATAGATTTGGGATTTTGACAAAACAAAAATGTAGTGCTTTAACTGTCTCTATCTCTGTTATGTAACCTTGGTCAAGGAGGATAAACACCCAGTTATTCCTAATTTTGATAGCCGTGTGAGCAAGTAATGAACCTACACAGAGTTTGGCGCAATGATGTTTAAACAAAGGAATGAATATTGCTAAACAATTCCAATGACTCTCTACGTCCACTACCACGATGAGGCGCTGGTTGTTCTGGCTCGTTGGGACTTGGTTTAGAATTATCAGCTAATAGCTGTTGTGAACCAATGTATGTATTCAGCAGACGGGAAAGTCCAGAAAAACCAGCTTCAGAATTTAGAGCTAAGGAGCTGAATACCAGACTTGATACTAGAAGTGAAATGGCAGCACGCATAGTAGATGTCTATTTTAGAACTCTCTACTTCACTGATACTTAGCTTTAATAGGATGATCCGGACAATTTCAAAAAAAGTATTGTATTTAACTGTAAAAAAAACAAGTTTTATACTTGTTCGAGATGTTCGACAAGTAGCCAATTACCGGATGAATTTAGATGACCCCAAACAACAATATTTTGATCTTGGTTCAGATGTTGGAGTTGCTCATCTACAAATGATCCCAAAGTTACAAGTTTCCATGTTGTTGGTGATAAATCAGTTGGGTTTGTGATAGTAAATCTGTAATCTTGCTGGTTCAGACGATTAAAAATACCAATGAAAGATTTCAAATTTAAGTAATCACAATTCACGGGGGCTACGCCAGAACAATTACCATCAAGAGGATATTTTTCTGGGTTTTCTAAATAATAAATTTGTGTGTCTAACCAATCAGGATGATTGACTGGTAAATTAAACAAGGGAACTACAGCAGTTGGCGATCGCTCATCAGTTAATAGAGCCATTTGCAGCGTTTTAACTGGTAAATCCCTGGGCTGACAATTTAGCTCACAACAGAGAGCGGCGGCCATCCCTGCGGCTTGACCAACACCCATAACTACGGGTTGAAGTCTAGTTGCTCCGTTGGCAATGTGAGAGACAGAAATATTCTTCTCACAAACCAGCAACCCATCCGTAGATTTAGGAATTAAACAGCCGTAGGGAATAGAAAAGGGTGTTCCTGTCCAGCGTCCACCCCAGCGAATAGATTTAGGTTGCAGTGAAAAATTTACACCAGGATAATGGTGGTCATTGGCGTAATTACCAATAGCAACCGCATCATCAATTTTAGTGGCGACTCGACCATTTGCTCTGGGCAAGATATCTTGCTCAAAGACAGTAATGAGTCCCTCTAAGCGGCGACTTTCCCGATAATAGGGATGAAGTGCAAAAGCTGGAGAGACGCTAGGGAAAACTCTTTCTGCTAAACCGTAGCGTTTACCGAGGTGAGTCTGAATAAAATGGGCAAAGTTCTGGCTATGCCAGAAACATTCTTGGTGAAACTCACGTCTTGCTATGTTTGACTCTATCAAACGCCCGACGTTTTGGCCGTAGTCATTGCCACATATTGGCCAGTTAATCATAAACCAATTTCCTGGCAAACGTCCATAGTTCAAAAATTTTTCTTCTCCATAGTTTTCCCAAGCTCCTGTAAACAGCGAGGGATCATAATTAGGAGCGGGTGGAATTTCTGGGGCGATACATTCCCCAAAATCCTGCATAACTACTACATGAGTTGGTGATTGTACGGGGTATTTTTCTGTCAAATCATTAAAATTTTCTGGGGCGCTCGGTTCTCCATACTCTGATTTTAGTTCCCAACCCCAACGGTGAGGAATTTCTCCCAAAGCTAGTAAATCACCTAATTCTGTACCATCAAGGATAACTTTGGCGTAAACTGTGAAATCTGCAAAGCGGATACCTGCAATCCGGTTTTCTATCCGTAAAACTTCTAATGGTACTTTCCCGTAAATACATTGCAGATTTGGTATTTCTTTTACCCAGTCTGCAAATATTTCTGCACCTATATGGGGTTGATAACTAAAAAAACTTACCCAACTATTATCTAAACCTCCTGGTTGTCTTTTGCGTAATTCTTCAAGAAATGAACCCCATAAACCAGTTTGAAAAGATTTTAATTCATTGCCATCTGGTGCTGATACACCAGCAGAGGTTAACATACCTCCTAGCCAGGGAAATTCGCTGACAAGAATTGTTTTAACACCTCTACGCGCTGCTTGGATAGCGGCCGCTGTTCCCCCTGTTCCTCCACCGACTACGAGGACATCAGTTGTATAAATTTCATTCATATTAATCAATATTAACAGGACTTACGCAACTGGCACAAGCGATGGTGCGGCGTAGCCGCACCGAGTGCCTAAAGACTAAACCATTGACATAGCAATATCCGGACGTTTTAGTT
>RDXV01000080.1 GCA_004292695.1 Nostocales cyanobacterium
TATCCCCATTTTAGGGGTAAATGTGGGCGGCCATCTGGGTTTTTTAACTGAGTCTGTAGATGAATTTCAAGAACCTGAGAAGGTTTGGGATCGTCTGTTTGATGACCATTATGCAATTCAGCGGCGGATGATGTTACAAGCTGCTGTGTATGAAGGTCATCGCACAAATTTAGAGCCTGTCACAGAAAGTTATTTGGCTTTAAATGAATTTTGTGTTAAGCCCGCTTCTGCTGATCGGATGATTACCTCTATTCTGGAAATGGAAATTGATGGTGAGGTGGTTGATCAGTATGTGGGAGATGGATTAATTATTTCTACTCCTACCGGTTCTACTGGTTATACGGTTTCTGCCAGTGGTCCAATTATGCACGATGGCATGGAGGCTATTACTATTACCCCCATCTGTCCCATGAGTCTTTCCAGTCGTCCTTTGATTTTACCCCCTGGTTCGGTAATTAGTATTTGGCCTTTGGGGGATTATGATTTAAGTACGAAGTTGTGGATGGACGGGGTTTTATCTACTTCTATTTGGCCTGGACATCGTGTTGATATCCGCACTGCTGACTGTATGGCTAAGTTTATTATTCTCCGGGCTAATAATTCTTACTACCAAACCCTGCGAGAAAAGTTACTTTGGGCTGGTACTAGGGTTCATTACGGTGGTAATAATTATCTGCGTAATTAAGGATAAAGGAGATCAAGGAGTCAGGAGTTCAAGGAGATCAAGATTTTTTTGTATTTTCCTCGTTTTCCTCGTTCCCAGTCTCCAGACTGGGAATGTAAACCTAGAGGTTCTACCTCTCAAAACAAAATATAAAAGTCCTATAGATCATACATAGAAATAATTAAAACACAAAACAACAAAATAATCAATCCCCAAACCCGCATAAATTCGTAAGTTATTGACACCATTCTCAACAGTATTCTCAATAAGTACCAAGCTATTGAGAAAAAATGACATATTCAACTTTTTTTCCAAAAAATAGATTTAAAAAAATTATCATTAGAAATTACAGCAGTTTTTTAACACATTCAAAACTAGCAAGAAACAAAAAACCGAATAAGCTAAAATACAAACAGAGTCAGACTTTGGAATTTAAAACATACCCATGCTGGAGAATCTACAAACCCAAATTTATCAACTTGAACAATTTGCAAATACCTTAGTTGCAAACCAACTCACCCACCTAAATATCCTTAGTATTGCAATTATTTTCGCTGCGGGTTTATTAACAAGTTTAACACCCTGTATGCTATCAATGTTGCCAATTACTATTGGTTATATTGGCGGTTATGAAGCAAAAAGTAGATTACAAGCTGCTGCACAATCAACCTGGTTTGCATTAGGATTAGCCACTACATTAGCAGGTTTAGGAATTGTAGCAGGTTTGGTAGGAAAAGTCTACGGACAAGTAGGAATTGGTCTACCAATTATTGTGAGTATTCTTGCCATAATTATGGGGTTAAATTTATTAGAAGCCTTACCTTTACAATTTCCCTCTTTAGGTGAAACAAAATGGATATCTAATGATTTACCTCCCGCTGTTCGTTCATACTCTATTGGTTTAACTTTTGGTTTAGTTGCTTCCCCTTGTAGCACTCCTGTTTTAGCTAGTTTATTAGGTTGGGTTGCGAATACTCAAGATATCATTTTAGGTGCATTTTTACTACTTGCTTATACTGCGGGATATGTGACACCTTTAATTTTAGCTGGTACGTTTACTGCGACAATTAAAAAACTACTAGAATTACGGCGATGGTCTGGTTGGATCAACCCGGTTAGCGGTGCTTTATTAGTTGGTTTTGGTGTGTTTTCTTTACTTTCTCGCATTCCTTTTAGTAGTTTTTAAGTTGTGTCTAGGTAAGTGATAAACCGCAAAGTACGCAAAGTACACAAAGAAGAGAGCAAGATTTTATTACCTTTGTAAACTATGACTGTAGATAACTCCACATCCCCAAATTTTAATTTTTTTTCTGTTCCGGTTCGCTTTATTAAAAGGGAAGTTTTACCAGTTTTAACAGATTTAAGATTAGCAATTATTCTGTTATTAATAATTGCCTTATTTAGTATTAGCGGTACAGTAATTGAACAAGGTCAAAACCCAGCTTTTTACCAAGCTAACTATCCAGAAAATCCCGCTTTATTCGGTTTTTTAACCTGGAAGATAATCCAAATTGTGGGTTTAGATCATGTTTATAGAACTTGGTGGTTTTTAGCTTTATTAGTTTTATTTGGAACGAGTTTAACAGCTTGTACTTTTACCCGTCAGTTACCAGCTTTAAAAGCTGCTCAAAAATGGCAATATTACGATGATGCGAAAAAGTTTAAAAAACTAGCTTTGAGTGCAGAATTAGAAAATATTGCTCTCAATTCAATCACACCGATTTTAACAAAAAACCGTTATAAAATCTTTCAATCATCAGAAAAAAATGATATTCTTTATGCCCGCAAAGGTATCATCGGTAGAATTGGTCCAATTATTGTTCATATTGGAATTGTCATGATTTTACTGGGTGGTATTTGGGGAGCAATGACGGGTTTTATGGCTCAAGAAATGATTGCTTCCGGTGACACTTTCCAAGTCAAAAATATCGTTGATGCTGGTGCTTGGTCTTCTCAGGATGTATTAAAAGATTGGTCAGTAAAAGTTAATAGATTTTGGATTGATTATACTCCCAAAGGTGGCATTGATCAGTTTTATTCTGATTTATCTGTTGTGGATAATGATGGTAAAGAAATCAACCATGAAAATATTTATGTAAACAAACCTTTGCGTTATCATGGTGTAGTTTTCTATCAAACTGATTGGGGAATTGCTGGGGTACAAGTGAAAATTAATAATAGTCCCATTTTCCAATTACCAATGGCTTTGTTAGATACTCAAGGTAAAGGTAGAATTTGGGGAACTTGGATACCTACAAAACCTGATTTAAGTGATGGTGTTTCCATCTTGGCTAAAGATTTACAAGGTATGGTATTAGTTTATGATAGTCAAGGTAAATTAGTTAATACCGTGCGTGCGGGAATGTCTATTCCTGTAAATGGGGTAAATTTAAAAATTGTGGATATCATAGGTAGTACCGGTTTACAAATCAAATATGATCCGGGAATTCCTATTGTTTACATTGGGTTTGCTCTATTGATGTTGGGTGTGGTGATGAGTTATTTTTCCCATTCCCAAATTTGGGTTTTACAAATGGGAGAAAAGTTATATGTGGGGGGTAAAACTAACCGCGCTCAAGTTTCCTTTGAAAGAGAAGTTTTGGGAATTTTAGATCAACTAACTCAGTCCACTCAAAAATAATTTCTCTTGGGTGGTTAAAAATAGCAATTAAGTGGTGTATTTTATTGTTATGATACCGCTAATTAAGGTACGTACATCCTATGGATAAATTAAAAATCCAGTCACTCGTTGCTATTATCCACCAAGAACTGATTCCCAATTTTGTAATTGAAAGTGTCCACCCCCACAACCCAATAGAAGTACGTTTTATTCCCGCTCCTTGGGAATTACTAGGTACAGGAAACTATGCAGCGGTGGTTGTACATCCAGAATATCCAGAAATGGTTGTGAAAATGTACGCACCTGGTAGGCCGGGGTTTGAGGAAGAATTGGAAGTTTACCAGCGTCTTGGTTCTCATCCTGCTTTTTCTGAATGTTATTATGCCCATGATGGTTTGTTGGTGTTAAAAAGATTGTTTGGTGTGACTCTCTATGACTGTTTACATCGAGGTTTACGTATTCCACCTCACATAATTAAAGACATTGATCATGCTTTGGACTATGCACGAACTCGCGGACTTTACCCCCATGATGTACACGGTAAAAATGTAATGATGTTTGAGGGTAGGGGTTTGGTTGTGGATATTTCTGATTTTTTACAACAGGAAAAATGCTCAAAATGGGATGATTTAAAAAGAGGTTATTATTTAATATATCTACCAATTTTTTATACTTTCCGGTTACGAGTTCCCTATTCTTTGTTAAATAAAGTTCGGAAAAGTTACCGTTTCATGAGGTCTATTTCTGGTAAGATTTTGGAGTTTATTAATAAGTTAACAGGTAGGAAGTCTTTGAAAGATTAATTAGGGGTAATTTTGGGCTAATTACTTAGCTAATAATACCATTTAGCCACAAAATATGAGAGTATTTGATGTCAAATAGTAAGACTTTTTCATATATTATGAAATATTCTCAAAAATTGTAATTGTAACTATCAGATTAATTATGCCTAAGAAAATTAGGGAATTAAAGCAAATGCTCAAGAAAGCTGGTTTCACAGAACGTCCAGGTAAAGGAAGTCACACTAACTGGACTCATCCATTATATCCTGGAAGAGTTACAATATCAGGTAAGGATAGTAAAGATGCTAAACCATATCAAGAAAGTGAAATTCTAGAAGCTATAAAAATTATTAACGCAAAAAAAAAATGAGCAAAATTAATGAGACAATAAATAAGCTAAAGTATCAAATGATTATTCAATGGTCAGAAGAAGATGATTGTTTTTTAGTAAGTTTACCTGATTTTCCTGGACAAAAATGGCGCACTCATGGAGAAACTTATGAAGAAGCTGTTGCTAATGGTAAAGAAGCTCTAGAGTCTTTGATAATTTCTTATGAAGCTGATGGTGAATCTTTACCTGAACCTAATATTTATAAAATGGTTGGTTAGTGATACAAATAAATCTTCAAAACTTTTGTAGTGAGGACTTTAGTCCTCATCACATAACTAATTATTTTCCTTTCTTATGCTTGACTTCCACAACTGTATGTACATTTCCGCGAGGAGTAAAATCTGCTTTAATTGTGATTTTTAAAGGATCACAAGCTGCAACAATATCATCTAAAATTTGATTTGCTGTCTCTTCATGGGAAATGTAGCGATCGCGGTAACTGTTAATATACAGTTTTAAAGCCTTCAATTCCACTACCTTTTCATCGGGTACGTAGGAAACATAAATAGTCGCAAAGTCAGGATAACCAGAAAAAGGACATTTACAGGTAAATTCAGGTAATGTAATATCAATGTTATATTTTCTACCTATGCGCGGGTTGGGAAATGTGATCAGTTTTCCCTCTTGAATTTCCCGCTCTCCATATTTCATTTCTGGGGTTGTGGGTGTTGCAGTCTCAGGTAAAGAATTACTCATAGGATGATGTTTGACAAAATGCAGAGATTCATAAATCTTAACTTATTTTAACTTATTAGCTGCCATCTCAAAATTCAATACCACCATTTTCCCAGTCTGGACAATTGTCATCATCCCATCCGTGAGGGTGCATAGCACAAACTAACAAATTACCACCATACACTTGTCCGTGATAGTGGCTACAAGCTATACAAGCTGGGTTTTGTTCTTTTGTCGCTTCTACTGAATAAGGAAAACCTGGATCTATATCAGATATATCTTCCATATCCCAGTAAACTTCCAGTAAAGGTTCAGCTAATTCTTGTAAATACTGGTCAATATCCGCAACAATACTATTCTGTACCTGCTCGGTAATTTCTTCCGTCAGTTCAAAAAATGAATCTACCATATCATTAATTCCTTGGAAGAAACGCTCTACTTCATCGGCCACAGTTTCGATAATTTCAACTAAGTCTTTTTCCCACGGTTCCATAAGCTCGACTGTCTCGCTGGCTATCAACAGGACGCTTATCTTACCTGGTTTTGAGTGATAAACTAAACACTAGACTATCCACATTCAACCAGTTTTACACAGAGCGTCATTCCCAATATTACAAATACCGCTAACATTCACAAGAATAATTAGCGGTTACTGTTCGCGTTTGAGTTTTTCTAATTGTTCTTTCAGTTCTTGCACCTGATCACGAAGATTCTTAACATTCTCCTGTGGAGGTTTCTCATCAGTGCTTTCTTCTTCTACATCCAAAATTTCGATGCGACGGGGTTCAGAATCAGAAGCTCCTGCTGAAGTCTCACCAGTTTCTTGAGGCTGTTGAGCTTGTCTCATCATGTCTTCCACGAAACGACGAGCTTCCTCGGTGTTCATTTCACCTCTGGCCACCATTTCATCAGCCAGCTTTTGTACTTGTGATCGTAGTTCGGCTAACTTCCCTCCTGCTTTCTCACCAGCGTAAGAGGCCAGGCCTACACCAAGGTAAAAAGCTTTTTGAACTATATCTCCGAAACCAGGCATTGCTGCAAAGCACTCCTAAAAATGGGGCGACCCGGAGACTAAGCCTACCGCAAGCATCCCGTGTTGCTGCTACCTTCCGGTCCTGACAAGATTTGGGCGTTGAGATCGCATAGATCCAGGTCTTAAATAATAATAGCATCTATTTTCTAAAATTGTGCGTCATTCCACAACAATTTTCCATTCGTGGAGGTGATAACTCACACAACCGTTGACTACTAAGGGATCTGCGGCTACTATTGCTTGTGCTTCATCCATTGAAGAGGCTTCAAATAACATCATTCCTCCTCCCTTTTCACCCCAATAGCCTGTTTTAGCTTTATGTCCTTTCTTGATCAACTCTTTGATGTAATCTTTATGAGCGGGTACATACTGATCAAAGGTGGGCTTATCTACTAATCCGGTTTCAATTTTAACAAACCAAGGCATAAAATAATTAAGTAATTGAGATTTTTCTTAAATTATCATATTGGTAATGGGTAATGGTTAACTGATAACTGAAATTATGAACCGTTATTTTATAGCAATTTTACCACCTACTCCTATTCAAGAATACGCTAACGAGATTAAACAACATTTTGTTGATCAATATGCTAGTCGGGGCGCTCAAAATTCTCCTCCTCACATTACTCTACAACCACCTTTTTTGTTAGCAAAAGATCAAGTTGCAATTTTAGAAACATTCTTAGAAAATTTTGCTCAAAATCAAAATCACTTACCTATTACTCTTGATGGTTTTGCCGCATTTCCACCCCGTGTTATATACATGAATGTGATAAAAAATCAAGAACTTTTAAAATTACAATCAAGATTAGTTGATGATATAGAAAGTAAACTAGGAATAAAACCTAAAGGTGGAAATAATCACAGTTTTACACCTCATTTAACTGTAGCTAGGAGAGATTTAAAAAAGTCTGATTTTTATATAGCTTGGGATGATTTTAAACAACGTCAAGTATATTTTGAGTTTGTTGCAGAAAGTATTACTTTACTACTCCATGATGGAAAAAAATGGAATATTAAATCAGAATTTAATTTTCAGTAATATTTTGAGTAATGAATCTTCAAAAATATTTACTTTTTTAAACTATAACAATCCATCTTTTGGGGGATAATTAGCCAATAGTAAGTTTTTTCAAATTATTTCCCAACATAGTTTTATGACAACCGAATTAATTCTCAATCCTAATGAAACTCTGAAACTCGGTTCAGAAGGAGTAAAAGTTGAGCAGTTGCAACAAATACTGAAAGCACTCAATTTAGATCCGGGTGCTATAGATGGTAATTTTGGTAATAAGACTCTGGTAGCAGTGAAACAGTTTCAGGAAAGACAAGGAATGGACGCTGATGGTATTGTGGGAATGGGTACACAAAAGGCTTTAAATAATGCTTTAAATCAGATGCTTGCGAAATTAAATTCTGGTCTTTATGGTGGTGTAACTGGTAAACTTCCCCTTCCAGGAGTTGCGCTAATTAAAGAATTTGAAGGTTTGTATTTACAAGCTTATCCTGATCCATTAAGTGGTGGTAAACCAATTACTATTGGTTGGGGAACTACGAAGAAAAAAGATGGTAGTGAGTGGAAATTAGGAGAAACAATTACCGAAGCAGAAGCAGAAGAATTACTCATGTTGCAATTAGAAAATAAATATTTACCACCTTTACAAAAAATTCCTGTTTGGGATGAGTTGAATGTTAACCAACAGGGTGCTTTATTGAGTTTTGGTTATAACTTAGGTGCAAATTTTTATGGTGCGTCTGGGTTTGAAAGTATCACCAGAGTATTGAAAAATAAACAGTGGGATCAAATTGAGGAGACGTTTATTAAATATAGAAACCCTGGAAGTCCAGTAGAAAAAGGTTTAAGAAGAAGGAGAGAAGCGGAAGCTAAATTGTTTTTGACTCCAGTGAGTTAATTTTTTGAGTTATTGGATAGGGGATAAATTGAAATTTATTAAATTAAAATTAATTAAAGTTTATCGAGATTTATAACTTAATCCAATAATTGTAAAATTCTTTAATTTGCACCCTTTTTTTGCTCATTATAACCATCCCCTTGCTATTAATTCGGAAATTTTTAGTCCTGAAGTATCAGCTTCTTTATTACTAATTTTTCTGACTCTTACAGGTGCATTACTTTCACGTTCAAACCAATAACCAATAGGGGAAGCTAAGAGATAATTAATACATTCAGGATGATGGGAAATTAACAAAGATTGTAGTTTTCCTTCATCACAAAAATCATATAGTTGTCTTAACCAAGGTTGAATTTCTGGAAGTGCTAAAAAGTTTTCTGGTTCATCAATACAAAGGGTATAATCTATAGTATTTTCTTCCGATTTCAGAAAGTAAATTAGTGTATACAATATAATCAATACTTTTTGTCCATCTGATAATTCGCCGAAATAATAATCAATTGTATTTTTAACATCTGTATTTGACGCAAATTTTAGTTTTAATTGTGCATATTTTTCACTTAGATATTCAAACTTAAAACTCCTAAAGCCATCTAAAACTTCTTGTAAAACATTAATTAATTCTGCTACCTTTCCCTGATCTTGGGAAATGTATTTATACCAACCAACAAAATTTTCAGCTTGAGAACCTAAATATTTTGTTTCCACATCAGCAATTTTTACTAAAATAGGAACAATTTGTACAATTATAATTTTTTCTATTCTTTCTGTAAACCAAGTTAATTTTGTGTTATCACTTCTTGGTACTAAAGAAGATAAAATAGATTGAGATGATAAAAAAGGATATCTTGCACTTTGAGAATAATCATCTTTTAAAAGTGTAACTTCACTATTTTCATATTTTAAGAGTGGGTAACTATTAAACCATAAATTTTCGTGTAAAATAGATATTTGATTTTCCTTGGCTTCTATTGCTAATTCGTATTTATATTTACCACCATTACCATCAATTTCTAATTCATATCTTTGAATCGGTAAAGTTTGCCAACGAGTAAAATTGAAATAATCAAAAATATCATCTAATTTAGCATCACCACTAATAAATATTTTAATTCTTCTCAACACCTCAAAAACTGTTGACTTACCTGAACCATTACCACCAAGAAATAAATTAATAGAATCAAAATTCAGTTCAAAATTTACCAAGCACTGAAAGTTATCAATATAAATACGCTTTAACATAAAACTTACCTCTTCATCAAACCCTATCATACAACGCCAATTACTAAAGGATCTTGTTCACCACAGCCTGATCACAAGGTAAACTGATGGAATTGACTGATCAAAATTAGTGACCTTATGACTGCGTTTTTATTAGAAGTTGGTACAGAAGAACTACCTGCTGGTTTTTTGAGTGGTGCGTTAGCACAATGGCGATCGCGTATTCCTCAAACCCTAGAAGCTAACAGTTTAGCAGCGGAAACAGTAGAAATTTACGGAACTCCCAGAAGGTTAGCAGTTCTCATCACCGGTTTACCATCCCAACAACCAGACAAAGAAGAAGAAATCAAAGGACCACCTGCACAAGCAGCATTTAAAGATGGTCAACCCACAAAAGCAGCAGAAGGTTTCGCTAAAAAACAAGGGGTAGAACTATCCGCTTTAGAAGTGCGTTCTACGGATAAAGGCGACTTTGTTTTTGTGAATAAAAAAACACCAGGACGACCCGTAGCGGAAATATTAACTGAACTCGTACCCCAGTGGGTTTGGGGTTTAGAAGGAAAGCGGTTAATGCGGTGGGGAAGCGGTGACGGTAGGTTTTCCCGTCCTATTCGCTGGTTAGTTGCTTTATTAGATGGGGATATTTTACCCATAGAACTCAAAAACGGTGAAAAGATAGTTAAAAGTGGTCGCATTTCTCAAGTTCATCGCGTTTTACATCCTGAACCTGTAAGCATTTCCCACGCAACCGAATATGTAGAAACCTTGCGTTCTGGATATGTAATTGTTTCCCCAGAAGAACGGGAAAAAATCATCATTGAACAAGTGAAAAATACCGTCCAAAAATTAGGCGGTTTCACAGAAATTTACCCAGACTTATTAGAAGAAACCACCAACTTAGTAGAATATCCTACATCCGTAGTTGGCAAATTTGAAGATGAATTTCTCAAATTACCAACAGAAGTTTCAACCACAGTCATGGTAACGCACCAGCGTTATTTCCCAGTCTTCAAAACAGCGGAAAATAAAGAACTTTTACCCAATTTTGTTACCGTTTCTAACGGCGATCCGACAAAATCAGATATCATTGCTGTAGGAAATGAAAGAGTAATTCGGGCGCGTTTAGCAGATGGCAGATTTTTCTATGAAGCTGACTTAGCGAAACCCTTAGAAACCTTTTTACCGCAATTAGAAACCGTCACATTTCAAGAAGACTTAGGTTCAGTTCGTGCCAAAATTGAGAGAATTGTCAATATCGCAAATCTCATATCTCAACAACTGCAATTAGCAGAAAATGAAAGTAATAAAATTCAACGTGCAGCTTTATTATGTAAAGCAGATTTAGTTACCCAAATGGTTTATGAATTTCCTGAATTACAAGGAATAATGGGGGAAAAATACGCCTTAGCAAGTGGAGAAGATCCAGAAGTAGCAAAAGCAATATTTGAACATTATTTACCCAGAAATGCCGATGATATTTTCCCAGAAACCTTAACAGGACAAATAGTAGGATTAGCAGATAGATTAGATACCTTAATCAGTATCTTTGGTTTAGGTTTAATACCCTCCGGTTCATCAGATCCCTTTGCATTAAGAAGGGCGGCAAATGCAATAATTAATATTACTTGGTTTGCCAATTTGCAGATTAACTTAGAACAACTCCTAACCCAAATAGCTACACATTTTGCTACTACTTTTGATAAAGATAGAGCATTTTTAATTGTCACATTAAGGGAATTTTTCCTACAAAGAATTCGCACCTTATTACAAGAAGAAAAACAGATAGATTATGACTTAGTAAATGCAGTATTAGGAGATGATCTAGAATATACAGAACGAGCATTACAGGATTTATTAGATGTCAGAGATCGGGCAATTTATCTACAACAAATCCGCAAAGATGGTACATTAGAAAAAATCTATGAAACCATCAACCGTTCCACTAGACTCGCTGCACAAGGTGATTTAGACTATCAACAATTAGAACCCAAAACATTAATAAATCCCGAATTATTCCAAAAATCATCAGAATCAGCATTCTACAACGCCCTAGTAGAATTAGTACCCCAAACCCAAACCGCGCAACAAACCCGCAACTATCAACTGTTAATAGCAGCACTAGAAAAAATTGCCCCCACAGTGAGTAAATTTTTCGATGGAGAAGATAGCGTATTAGTCATGGATGCAGATCCAAATATTAAACGAAATCGTTTAAATTTATTAGGATTATTGCGAAATCATGGACGTGTATTAGCTGACTTTGGTGCAATTGTGAAAAATCTGTAAAAAATCTGTAACAAAAGTCATCAAAAAATGGTGTAAATTTTGCCCCAATTAAGGTTAGGATAAAGTAGCTTAACCAGGGAACTACACAGTCTATGCCAGAAGCTTTTGTGATTGGATTGGGAAAGTCCGGTATTGCTGCGGCAAGATTGTTGAAACAGGAAGGTTGGGAGGTGGAAATATGGGATAGTAACACCTCCCCAAACCTCCTGGAACAACAACAACAACTTGCACAGGAACAAATTACCGTCAACTTAGGAAAAACACCAAACTTTGAAAACTCAGAGTTGCCAAAATTAATAGAATTAATAATAGTCAGTCCTGGTGTACCTTGGGACATTCCCATCTTACGCAAAGCAAGAGATTTAGGAATAGAAACTATCGGGGAAATGGAATTTGCCTGGAGACATTTACAAAACATTCCCTGGGTAGCAATTACAGGAACAAACGGGAAAACCACCACCACCGCTTTAACTGCTGCCATATTCCAATCTGCGGGATTTAATGCCCCTGCCTGTGGTAACATCGGTTATGCTGCTTGTGAAGTGGCTTTAAAGGGAACAGAAAATAAAACCCAAAATTCTCTAGATTGGGTAATAGGTGAATTAAGTAGTTATCAAATAGAATCTTCTTTTACTATTGCACCGAAAATTGGGATTTGGACAACTTTTACACCAGATCATTTAGCCCGTCATCAAACATTAGAAAACTACTACAATATTAAAGCCAAACTGTTAAAAAATTGCCAGATGCAAATATTTAACGGTGACGATGTTTACTTAAACAAAATTGGTTTAAATCATTGGCCGGATGCTTATTGGACAAGTGTCAAAGGTGCAGAATTTTTAATAGGTGAAAAAGGCTTTTATATAGAAAACGGTTGGGTAATAGAAAAACTATCTGCCAATTCTCAACCTCAGAAAATAGTCGAAGTTTCCGCTTTGAAAATGGTTGGAGAACACAACCAACAAAATTTATTAATGTCCGTTGGTGCAGCAAGGTTAGCAGGAATAGAAATAACCGCAATTTGTCGCGCAGTTAGTGAATTTCCTGGAGTTCCCCATCGTTTAGAACATATTTGTACATGGGAAAACATTGACTTTATTAATGATAGTAAAGCCACAAATTATGATGCAGCAGAAGTTGGTTTAGCATCTGTAAAAAGTCCAGTAATTTTAATAGCTGGTGGAGAAGCAAAAGCAGGAGATGATACAGCTTGGTTAAATAAAATTCAAGAAAAAGCCGTCACTGTATTACTCATTGGTAGTGCTGCAAATGCCTTTTCTCAACGTTTAAAAGCAGTGGGATATAATAACTTTGAAATTGTAGAAACAATGGAAAATGCCATTCCCAGATCCGCAGAACTAGCAAAACAACATCAAGCCTCAGTAGTCCTATTATCTCCAGCTTGTGCAAGTTTTGATCAATATCCTAACTTTGAAATTAGAGGTGAACACTTCCGAGAATTATGTTTACAATGGACAGGTAACACTCAGGAATAACTTAACGCAGATGCACGCAGATAGACGCAGATAAAATAGAAATCTCTTACTTTGCGATTCTTTGCTGCTTTGCGTCTTTGCGTGAAATATAGAAATTAAAAAAATTCTAAGAATCTTGTTAATATTGCTTTCAAGATTCCATAAAAAACTAGCTTAACTTATTTATGGGTCGCCCGGGATTCGAACCCGGAACTAATCGGTTAAAAGCCGAGTACTCTACCGTTGAGTTAGCGACCCTTTTGCATTCAGCAACTTTTTCAATATAACAAACTCTCTCTAGGTTGTCAACTGTTTTTTTAGAAAAAATCCGCAGTTAATTTCACAGAGGTAGTTTTGCTTGCTCCTGGCTCTAACATGGTTAGATTTTCGCCAGTATTGAGCGAGTTGCGGCCAGCAGTCCAAGGTTCAAGACAATAGAAATCTTTACCCTTCAACGTCCAGAAAACAAGCATAGCATAGATATCATCATAGTCAAGAGTCAATTTCAACTTGCGGCTATGATCTGTCACCGTAGCTGACTGACTGCGTAAATGGCCAAAAGCAAAATCTATCTCATCCCGGTCAAAATCGAAATTACCATTAAAAGCGTGAATTTCCTTAGTTTTCTGGTCTAAATACTGCCCAGAGGGGATATTAAACTCTAACCCAGACTTATCACCACATTGAAAATAGGGGTGAAAACCTGCTGAGAATGGCATAGGTACAGCAGATAGATTTTGATAAACTTGGTCAATGACCAAATAATTACCTTGAAGGCTATAAGTAAAAGTTAGCTGAAAATCAAAAGGATAAACAGCTTTTGTCACTTCATTACTTGTGAGGGTAACACTTAAAGCCAACTTACCTTCTGTTAATTTTTCTGTAACTTGCCAGGGTAGATCCCGACCAAAGCCATGTTGTTTAAGAGTGTATTGTTGCCCGTTATAAGTGTAAGTATTGTCTGGTAAATTGCCACAGATAGGAAACAAAATAGGTACACCCCCGCGAATACTCAACTCTGGGTTAGTGAACCTTTCCTGATCTAAATAGAGAATTTCCTGACCTTGAATACGCCAACGGGTAATAATACCGCCTCGTTCGGGAACTACTTCCAGTTGAGAACCAGTAACAGTATCAGCCAGAATGTAAGTTTTATACTGTTTTTGTGTTTCTGTAATAGTAAATACCATAATTTGTAATTTGTAGTTGATAGTTTTTACTGGGAAGGAGTCAGGAGTTAAGGAGTTCAAGGAGTCAGGAGTTCAAGGAGTCAGGAGAAAGAATTGATTTTTACCTCACTCCTTATCCCCTTCTTACTGTCACCAGTTATCAGTTATCAGTTATTACTGTTCACTGTTCACTGTCCACTGTTCACTGTCACCTGTCACCTGTCACCTGTTACTCGTCTTCAGCGAAGATAAAGCGGTACAATTCGCTAGGATCTGGTTCTGGGCTGCTTTCTGCAAACTGCACAGCATCATCAATGACAGCCTGAATTTTCTTTTCAATTTCTTTGAGTTCAGATGATGTGGCTAGGTTGTTGTCTACTAAATAAGCACCTAGCTTTTTAATTGGATCACGGGAGAACCAAAATTCTTTTTCTTCCTTACTGCGGAGTTCGTCGGGATCTGCTAAAGAGTGTCCCCGGAAGCGATAGGTAAGGGCTTCAATTAAGGTCGGTCCTTCTCCTGCACGGGCGCGGGCTACTGCTTCTTGGGCGACTTGACGCACTGCTAAAACGTCCATGCCATCTACTTCTACACCTACCATGTTGAAGACGCTGGCTTTTTTGTAAATTTCTGGATCTGATGTTGCGCGATCATGCGCCATACCAATTGCCCACTTGTTGTTTTCTACCACAAAAATAATCGGTAGTTTCCACAGTGCAGCCATATTTAATGTCTCAAAAAACTGACCGTTGTTAGCAGCACCGTCACCGAAGAAACAAGCGGTTACTTGATCTGCGCTACTGTCTCCTAGAACTTCCCGACGGTACTTAGTTTGAAAAGCTGCCCCAGATGCAACGGGAATACCTTCCGCGACGAAAGCGTAGCCACCTAATAAACGGTGTTCTGAGGAAAACATATGCATTGAACCACCGCGGCCTTTACTGCAACCTGTGGCTTTCCCAAATAATTCCGCCATTACCTCCCTTGCTGGAACTCCCGCACTCAAAGCGTGAACGTGATCACGATAGGTACTAGAAACGAAGTCTTCACCAGGTCGCATTGCACCGTGAATAATGCCACTGGATACGGCTTCTTGACCGTTGTACAAGTGGACAAAACCAAACATTTTACCTCGGTAATACATTTCGGCGCATTTGTCTTCAAAGAAGCGCCCTAAAATCATATCTTCGTATAATTCCAGTCCCTCTGCTTTGGTAATCTGGACGGTAGCAGTATCAAATTGGGGTAATGTGCGTTCTTGAACCATTATTGTGAAGTTTTCCTGTTTTACAGGTTGATATTAAGGTGTTAAATTTAAGTTGACTTCCTGTTTTGATCATGTCCGACTGTGCGGACTTTGTTTACAGGTCTTAATCATGTTAGCCGGAAATCGGACAAGGTTGTTGATCTTCCAGCTTGTTGCCATCAAATTTTATGACTTTCAAATCTTAATTTATGTCTGGTAAAGACTGACTCAAATGAACTGACAAATTTTAATCATAAATTCTTGATATTTTTGCTTATTTATGCTCCTGTGTGTCAACATCAGTTCTTTTCATGCTATTTACTGTATTTAACAAATAAAATTTCTATTTTTCTGCATATTTATTAACAATTTTTCTGTCTGTCTCCTGTGATTATCTGCAAATATTGATTAGTCTATATCTATGTAAACAAATTTACAACCCAAATTTACATATTCAATAATCTTAACAAAAACTTAATTTCAAACAGTAACCTGAGTGCTATAATTGCTTACTTAGTAATTGTTGTCATGGTGCATTTATCACCATGAGCATTTCCGCAACTTCAACAAAACATAAATCTAAAGAAGTTGCTGTTTTAGATAATGGGGGTGTACATTTTTACCATTTATATTTTTGGTAATGATGTTGTCAATTGTTGAGAGATGATAAATTATACTTGTCGTCATAGCATATATACATATAAAATTAGAGCGAGAAGCAGATTTTATATGGGTTATTGTCTAAAGTAATATCTTTGGTGTTACCCTTTTGTGGGTTAAATGAACACTGAAAGTTACTATAATTGGAACACTAACTCAGTGCTAGAAACCAACCAAAAAATTTGTTACCATATACATTCGTTTTTATATATGATACACAGTAGTATTGAGATTATGATAACGGCACGGTTTTACAAGCCTGGTATGCTCTTGGTTAATAATTTCTGTTGATCTCCCAAAGATCCCAACTAAACACAGTGCAGAGGAAGTAGGCTGTGCGAATTCCGCTTGATTACTACAGAATTTTAGGACTACCGTTAGCGGCCAGTGAAGAACAACTGCGGCAAGCTTATGGCGATCGCATTGTCCAACTACCGAGACGGGAATATTCCAGTACGGCTATATCCTCTCGGAAACAACTCATAGAAGAAGCTTACGTGGTTTTATCAAATCCCCAAGAACGCAGTATTTATGACCAGGTGTATCTAGCTAACACCTACAATTCTGATGGGGTTGGGGCGAAACCCCCACTAGAAAACCATCCCGACACCAGCACCCGCAGTCATGATGTGCAAAGTTTAAGCATAGACGTTAGTTCAGATATGCTGGTTGGTGCTTTACTGCTACTTCAAGAGTTGGGGGAATATGAACAAGTTCTCAAACTAGGTCGTCCATACCTGGTAAACAGAAATAAGAAAGTTGGTGTCAGAGTTGGCAGTCATTTCACCAGTGAAGAATATGCTGCGACACCTGAATTACCAGATGTAATTCTCACCGTAGCTTTAGCTTGTTTGGAGTTAGGTAGGGAACAATGGCAACAAGGCCACTATGAAAATGCAGCTATCTCCTTAGAAACAGGAGAGGAATTACTCATGCGTGAGAGTCTCTTTCCTAGTGTGCAAGCGGAAATAGCGGCTGATTTGTGTAAACTCAGACCATACAGAATTTTCGAGTTACTAGCATTACCCCAAGAAAAGACCAATGAACGCCGCCAAGGTTTAGGGTTATTACACAGTATTCTCGATGAACGGGGAGGTATTGATGGTACTGGTAATGATCAATCTGGTTTAAATATAGATGATTTTTTACGGTTTATTCAACAGTTACGTAACCATTTGACTGTTGCCGAACAACATAAACTTTTTGAAGCTGAAAGCAAACGTCCCTCTGCTGTGGCTACATATCTGGCGGTTTATGCTCTCATTGCTAGGGGTTTTGTGCAATGTCAACCAGCATTAATTCGCCAGGCCAAGCAAATGTTAGCCAATTTGGGGAAACGCCAAGATGTACATTTAGAACAGTCTTTGTGTGCTTTGTTGTTGGGGCAAACTGAAGAAGCAACCCGTGTTTTAGAACTGAGTCAAGAATATGAAGCCTTGACTGTGATTAGGGAAAAATCTCAAGATTCTCCAGATTTATTACCAGGACTGTGTTTATATTGTGAATACTGGCTACAACAGGAAGTTTTTCCCCATTTTCGAGATTTGGTGAATAAAAAAGCTTCGTTAAAAGATTATTTTGCAGAAAGACAGGTACAGGCTTATTTAGAGGCTTTGCCCAATGATACACCGACTACCAATGAATGGACAGGTATTAACAATCAGCCTTTTTCTTCACCACAAATAAATACTCCTCGTCATCGTCATTATGACAATGTGAGTAATGAAAGAAATAATCATACATCTGAGACGGATTTGTATACATCCACCAACGGAAAAGCGTCTCAACCAAGTTATTCTTCTGCCTCAGAATGGCAATCTCGAAGTAGATATAATGGTTATCAAAGACCGGAAATGACATCTACTCCAGAAGAAGCAGATATAGGCTACTACAACTATAGAAATGTAGGTGCAAGTTCACCTGCTCCCAGAAATCGCAAAAAAGGTAGGCCGACTTCAGTTAATCACCGGGAGCGTGTTGGGCAAAATATCCCCCATCGTCAGCGACGTAATTTTATTGATAAATTAGACCCTAAAACCCGTTTAGTTTGGTTAGTATTTTTATCTATGGGAGGGGTGTTAATTTTGTGGGTATTAGTTTCTACCGCTTGGGGATGGGTAAATAATTTGTTATTTCCTGGACCACAGTTACAGGGAAAACCCTTGGCCATAGAGTTAAATCAACCACCTATTACTATTCCCGAACCTGATAGCCAACCAGAAGCCGCAGATGGTGAATTAACTACAGCAATTGCAGAGGAGATAATTAATACTTGGTTGTCAGTGAAAGCCGATGCTTTTGGTCCAGAACATGAAATTAACCGTTTTAATGAAATTTTAACAAGTGCTATCATTCCTCAATGGCGGTCAATAGTTAAGAGAGATATAGCAGAAAATCGCCATCGTAAATATACTCATGATGTCAAAGTAGAATTTGTTAACCAAAAACCCAATAATACTGATAACGCTATTGTGGAAGCAACAGTTAAGGAAATAACACAGTTTTATGAAGGTGAGCAAATTCAAAAGACTTCCCAGGAACAGCTACGAGTGCGTTATGATTTAATCCGTCAACAAGGTACTTGGCGAATTCAAGGAATGACAGTTTTAAAATCTGCTAACAGTTAAAATAATTAGTAATTCGTAATTCGTAATTAACAGTTCTCAGGTTAAAATAGTCAAGCATTTGAGAATATTTCAATTTGAGACTGCCCAGATAATTTTTAACACCAGTAATATTTGAACATGAACGCTACACAAGAACAACTGAAACTAAAATTACAACAGGCTTTAGTGGCTGCATTTGGTGATGAATATATTGGAGTAGATCCGATTTTAGAACCAGCGAAAAATCCTAAATTTGGTGATTTTCAAGCTAACGTAGCGTTATCTTTAAGTAAAAAATTAGGAATGCAACCCAGGGCGATCGCCACTGCTATAGTAGAAAAATTAGATGTATCAGAAATTTGTGAATCTCCAGAAATTGCTGGACCTGGTTTTATTAATTTAAAACTCAAAACTTCTTATTTAGAACAACAGCTAAAAGTTATCAACTCAGATCCCCGTTTAGGAGTTCCCAAAGCACAAAATCCCCAAAAAGAAATAGTTGATTTTTCTAGTCCTAATATTGCCAAAGAAATGCACGTAGGACATTTACGTTCTACAATTATTGGTGATTGTATAGCCAGAATTTTAGAATTTCGCGGACATGAAGTAAAAAGATTAAATCATGTTGGTGATTGGGGTACACAATTTGGGATGTTAATTACTCATCTTGTTGATACTTATGGCAGGAAAATGATGTTGATGGAAAATTCTCTAGGTACTTATTTAGATGGTGATATAAATATAGGTGACTTAGTTGAATTTTATAAAGAGGCTAAAAAGAAATTTGATAATGATGAAGATTTTCGAGAAAGATCCCGCGAAGCAGTAGTAAGTTTACAATCTGGCGAGACATTTACAAATGCAGCATGGAAACGTCTTTGTGAAGTATCTAGAAAAGAATTTCAAGTAATTTATGACTTATTAAATGTTAAATTAGAAGAAAGAGGAGAATCATTTTATAATCCTTACTTATCCAAAGTAGTAGAAGACTTAGAAACAGCAGGATTAGTAGAAGAAAACCAAGGAGCAAAATGTGTTTTCTTAGAAGGTTTCACCAACAGAGAAGGTGATCCTTTACCGTTAATTGTGCAAAAAACAGATGGTGGTTATAACTATGCAACCACAGATTTAGCATCCGTTCGTTACCGTATTCAAGAAGATGGAGCTAAACGAATAATTTACGTTACAGATGTAGGACAAGCAACCCACTTTAATCAATTTTTTCAAGCCGCAGAAAAAGCTAATTGGATACCTGAAGACGTAGAATTAATTCATGTTACCTTTGGTTTAGTATTAGGTGAAGATGGCAAGAAATTTAAAACCCGTTCTGGGGATACAGTCAGATTAAAAGACTTATTAGATGAAGCAATTTCTCGCGCACGAAAAGACATAGAAAATAGATTAGCAAAAGATGGTAGAGAAGAGAGTGAAGAATTTATTAAAAACGTAGCTGAAGTAGTTGGTTTAAGTGCCGTTAAATATGCAGATTTAAGCCATAACCGCACCAAAGACTATGTTTTTAGTTATGATCAAATGCTGGCTTTAAAAGGGAATACAGCCCCTTATATGTTGTATGCTTATGTGAGAACCCAAGGTATTAGCAGAGAAGGAAATATAGATTTTGACAACTTAGGAGAAAACGCAAAAGTCTTATTAACAGAAAATGCAGAATTTACCTTAGCAAAACACTTATTACAACTTGATGAAATTATCAGTGAAGTTGAACAGGAATTATTACCACATCGTTTGTGTGATTATTTATATAATCTCAGCGATAAATTTAACAAATTTTATGAAAGTTGTCAGGTGTTAAAATCAGAAGAACCAACCAGAACATCACGTTTAATACTTTGTCATTTAACAGCGAGAACCTTAAAACTAGGATTAGATTTACTGGGAATTAAGGTACTAGAAAGAATGTAATTAGTAAGAATTTAGGAGTCAGGAGTCAGGAGTCAGAATGTTTATGAAATGAAGAACAGAGAGAATTGGTATTTTATCAAAATCATTAAAGTTGACTCAAAAAGTCTTTATGCTCCTGACTTGGAGTATTTTCTATCCTGAATAATTACTGTAATTACAAGGATGTTTGAATAAAAGACGCAGAAAAAAACATTTTACTTTGCTTCTTTTAAAATTTCAGCAACTTATATTATGAAAATGCGTCTGATAAATTTAATTGTTAAAAAATCAAAAAATTCAGATAAAGAGGAAACCATGAAACCAGCATTTATAATCAAAACACTCATTACATCTTTGGGTTTATTAGTTTTATTCAACCCCAGTCAAGCATCAGCACAAATAATACCTCAACCTTGGGTTTCTGTCGGTGGAAAAGATGGAGATGTTACTTATGCTGTTGGTGCAAAAGCATTAAGTGTAGGTTTTGAAGTGGGAACAGGTGAAGATGGTGCTACAGGTGCAGATATTTTAAAATTTCTCAGATTACCCGTAATTTCTCCTTATGTCGGTGTAGGTTATTATTCAGAAGATAAAGGAGTTGCTGTTTCTGGTGGTATCCACGCAAACGCTACTAAGAATATTTTTCTGGGTGCGGGATATCATTCTGTACGCGGTTTTAATGGACAACTAGGAATAAAATTTTAGTTTTTTAGTTTTAGATTCATAAAATAGGAGTATTAAATTTTGACAGAATTAATAGAACAATTGGGACCAAACCCAAAAAATCCATATCCTTTACCAGAACATCATCGGGTGTGTTTTATTAAAAATTTAATCAAATCACCCAATATTATTATTGGTGACTACACCTATTATGATGATCCAGAAAATCCAGAAAACTTTGAAAAAAACGTTCTTTATAACTATGGTGATGATTCATTAATTATTGGTAAATTTTGTGCAATAGCTACCCATGTTAAATTCATCATGAACGGTGCAAATCACAAACTTGATGGAATTTCTACATACCCATTTCCCATTTTTGGTCATGGTTGGGAAAGTGCAATGTCAAACTTAATGAACTTACCCAGTAAAGGGGATATCGTCATTGGAAATGATGTTTGGATCGGTTATGATTCTTTAATTATGCCGGGAGTAAAAATTGGTGATGGTGCTGTAATTGCAGCGCGTTCTGTGGTGGTTAAAGATATTCCACCCTACACCATAGCAGGTGGTAATCCCGCAGTTCCTATTAAGCAGCGTTTTAGTAATGAAGATATAGAAATATTGCTTTCTATTCGTTGGTGGGATTGGGATATTGAGAAAATTACTCGTAATATTGATGTGATTATGAATGGGGATGTTGAAAGGTTGAAAAATGCAGTTTAATTTAACATAAACAGGGAGCATCCCAACTTTACAAAAACACAAAATTAGCATCTAAAAAACCTCTTATTTCTTCTTCCCTTTTTGGGATGCTCCCGAACTACTCCATATTTATATATTCAATATTTAACACCAAAATACATCATAAATACTATTTTAAATAGTAACCATTCCTTCGTAAATCAATAGCTTGATACCAAGGTTTTACCAACAAGAATAATATAGCCCACATTCCGCACCCTAAACTGTCACAGATCAAAAAAGCCACCGAAGTAGTACATAATAACTAAAGCTAATTCAAAGATTAAGAGGCTTAATGAG
>RDXV01000081.1 GCA_004292695.1 Nostocales cyanobacterium
AAAACTCAGTTATGATAGCAGTCGGTTTGAAGATGAAACCATCAACAGAATGTTAGGACATTTGCAAACATTGTTAACAGCAATTGTAGAAAATCCTCATATCATCATTCAGGAATTACCACTTTTAACAACAGCAGAAACTCAACAGTTATTAAAAGAATGGAATCAAACAACTCTAGATTTTTCTGTGAATGAATGTATTCATCAATTATTTGAACTACAAGTTAATAAAACTCCTGATGCAATTGCAGTAGTTTATAAAAATCAACAATTAACTTATTTTGAACTCAATCAAAAAGCTAATCAATTAGCAAATTATTTAATATCTCTGGGAGTAAAACCTGATAATTTGGTGGGAATTTGTGTAGAACGTTCCCTAGAAATGATAATCGGTATTTTGGGAATATTAAAAGCGGGTGCTGCGTATGTTCCCTTAGACCCTGAGTATCCCCAAGAACGTCTACAATTTATTTTAGAAGATGCTCAAGTTTCCACACTGGTTACTCAAGAGTATCTATCAGATAAGTTACCGGAAAATACAGCTAAAGCAGTTTATTTAGATACTGATTGGGATAATATTTCTCAGTGTAGTTTTGAGAATCCAGTCACGGAAGTAAATAATGCAAGTTTGGCTTATGTTATATATACCAGTGGTTCTACAGGTAAACCCAAGGGTGTGTTAGTTAATCACTCTAATGTAACCCGTTTGTTTACTGCTACTGAATCTTGGTATCATTTTGACTCTAATGATGTTTGGACTTTGTTCCATTCCTATGCTTTTGATTTCTCGGTGTGGGAAATTTGGGGTGCTTTGTTATACGGTGGTCGTTTGGTGGTTGTTCCCTATTTAGTTACACGTTCTCCTGAGTCTTTTTATCAGTTGTTGTGTGATGAAAAGGTGACGGTTTTGAATCAGACTCCTTCTGCGTTTTATCAGTTGGTTGCTGTGGATTTGGATTTTGAACGAACCGCAGAGACGCAGAGAGAGGAGGGTTTATGTTTGCGGTTGGTAATTTTTGGTGGTGAAAGTTTGGATGTTCAAGGTTTGCGTTCTTGGTTTGAGGTTCACGGTGATGAGTTTCCGCAGTTGGTGAATATGTATGGAATTACGGAAACTACGGTTCATGTAACTTATCGTCCTTTGAGTTGGCGAGATTTACGGTATTCTGGTAGTGTGATTGGTTGTCCAATTCCTGATTTACGGGTGTATGTTTTAGATAGATATTTGCGGCCTGTTCCGGTGGGTGTTCCTGGGGAAATGTATGTAGGTGGTGCGGGTGTAACTCGCGGTTATTTGCGTCGTGTTGAGTTGACTAAAGAAAGATTTATTACTCATTCTGATTTATGTGCAGATGGGGAAGTATTGTATAAAACGGGTGATTTAGCACGGTATTTACCCGGTGGAGAGTTGGAGTATTTGGGTAGGATTGATGATCAGGTGAAAATCCGAGGTTTTAGGATAGAGTTGGGCGAAATTGAGGGTAGTTTAAGTCAGTGTGAGGCGGTACAGTCCTGTTGTATGATGGTGCGGGAAGATACACCAGGTGATAAGCGGTTGGTGGCTTATGTAGTGTTACAGAAAGGACAGGATGTAGGGGTAAATTACTTACGGCAGTTTTTGAAGGATAGATTACCTGATTATATGATTCCTGGTGCTTTTGTGCTTTTGGATGCTTTTCCTTTGACTGCTAATGGTAAGGTTGATCGTCGTGCTTTGAAAGCACCTGAACAAAGCGGTTCTGATTTGTTTGTTTCTCCTCGTAATGGGGTGGAACTACAACTGGTGCAAATTTGGTCACGGGTTCTCAAGCTGGAAAGTGTGGGGGTTAAGGATAATTTCTTTGATCTGGGTGGTCATTCTCTGTTAGCTTTCCATTTGATGGGTGAGGTTAAAACGCTTTTTGATATAAATATTCCCTTAGCGACTTTGTTTCAATGTCCGACTATTGAAGAGTTGGCGATCGCCATTCAACAGTATACTCAACAATCTACGTATTCTCAGTGGTCTCCCTTAGTTGCGCTACAACATCATGGTAGTAAACCACCCCTTTTCTGTGTTCCCGGTTCTGGTGGTTTTCCTTTCTATTTATACAATTTAGCCCGTTGTTTGGGTACAGATCAGCCATTTTACAGTTTCCAAGCTCAAAATGCAGATGGGGAATTATTAACTCTAGGTAGTATTGAGGATACGGCCGCAGTTTACATTCAAGCACTGCAAACTGTACAACCCCAAGGTCCCTATTATCTAGGTGGACACTCTTTTGGTGGTAAAGTTGCATTTGAAATGGCACAGCAATTATTACGTCAGGGGGAAAAAGTGGCTTTAGTAGCAATTTTTGATACCACCGCACCACAAAAATCAGGCGATCGCCCAGAAGTTGATGATGCAACATGGTTAATTGATATCGCTAAAAGTATGCAAGTTGCTTTCGCTAAAGATGTAAAAATGGACACTGAACCCTTGCGTTCTCTACCTTTGGACCAACAACTCCAATACGTTCTCAACTACCTCCACCAGTTGGATCTACTCCCCCCCAATGCTGACACCACTTACATCAAGAACTTATTACAAGGATATAAAGCAAACAATACTGTTGAGTATTTACCTCAGCAATTCCAACCCCTTCCCATTACTTTATTCCGTGCTAGTGAGTTAATTTCTCAACATCCAACCTCCGAGTTATCCGCAGATATCACCTGGGGTTGGACTCCCTTCTCTAGTACACCAGTAGATGTTCAATTTGTCCCCGGAAATCATGTCACAATGATGACCCAACCCTATGTACAGGAATTTGCAGAAAAGCTAAAAACTTGTCTACAAAAACTGCAAAATTTCTCATCATAGATTATTTTCTTATAAGTATCCCAACTCACACATTTAGGAGATTTTTTCATGTCCCAAAATCAAACTTCACCGCAAATAGAACGTTCACTACATTTGCTGACCTTATCCGCAAAAAGTGAACAAGCTTTGTTTGATTTAGCAATTCGTTATCAAAAATTTTTACAAGCAGAAACAGCATCCTTAGCAGATATTTGTTTCTCTGCAAATACTAGAAGATCGCATTTTGAACATCGTTTATCTGTTATTTGTAATTCGCAAGATCAATTACAAGAAAACCTGTTTAATTTTACCGCTGGTTATCAACTTCCCACAGTAATAAATGGTCAATCTCCCAAAAACCCACCACCCCTGACTTTTTTATTCACCGGTCAAAGTTCACAATACATCAATATGGGTCGTCAACTTTATGAACAAGCACCCATTTTTAGGCAAATAATTGATCAAGCAAACGAAATTTTATTACCCTATTTAGAAACACCACTCATTGAAATTTTATATCCCCAAACTGAAGATGATTCCTTAATTAATCAAACCATTTACACCCAACCTGCTTTATTTGCTTTAGAATATGCACTCACCCAATTATGGCAATCTTGGGGTATCAAACCTGCGATAGTTATAGGTCATAGTTTAGGAGAATATGTAGCTGCTTGTGTTGCAGGTGCTTTTAGTTTTGAAGAGGGATTAAAACTGGTAGCTAAACGCGCCATTCTCATGCAATCATTACCAGAAAATGGTCAAATGGCTGCTGTATTTGCTGATTTAAAAACAGTAGAAACAGCTATTCAACCTTACTTAGAAAAAATATCCATTGCTGCTATCAATAGTCCCCAAAATACCGTTATTTCCGGTGTAGGAGAAACCATAGAAACAGTTATCGCCACATTAGAAAATCAAGGAATTGAAACCAGAAGATTAAAAGTGTCTCATGCTTTCCATTCTCCTTTAATGGAATCAATGTTATCAGAATTTGCAGAATATATAAAAGAGGTAAAATTCCAACCTTTACAAATTCCCTTAATCTCCAATTTAACAGGTCAAATTATCGCTCCTGGGCAAATTTTAGATAGTAACTATTGGTTACGTCAAATTCGTGAACCTGTTAAATTTATGACCGGAATAAATACCCTATTTGAATTAGGTTATGAAGTATTTTTAGAAATAGGAGCAAAACCCGTACTTTCTAGTTTAGGTAAACATTGCCAACAAGAAAATCCTGCAACTTGGTTATCTTCTTTAGAATATGATCAAGAAAATTGGCAATCATTATTTATCAGTTTAGCAAACCTTTATATTCAAGGCGTAAAAATTAACTGGAAAGGATTTGATCAACCTTACACCAGAAATGTTTTACCTTTACCCACCTATCCATTTCAAAGACAACGCTATTGGTTTGATACCATCAATAATCATGAAAATCAGCCAAGAAATAACATTTTAAATAACCATCCAAATCAACAGGAACAAAATATATCTATGACTACCATTACCAACGATAACAAACAAGCAATAGTCTTACAAAAAGTCCGTGCATTAGTAGCGAAATTTCTCAAAGCTAAACCCGAAGAAATAGACATTCATCTTTCTTTCTTAGAAATGGGTGCTGACTCTATCGCTATGTTAGACGCGATCAGAGCAATTGAAAATACCTACAACTTTAAAATTACCATCCGTCAATTATTTGAAGAATTACCGAATATTCAATCTTTGGCAAATCATATCGCTGATAATTTATCCTCAGAATGGATCAATGCTAATTTACAGGAATTTACTTCTACACCAGCAGCAAAAGTAGAAACAATAAAAGTAGAAACAACAACACAATCAAATATACCATTAACAAGTTCAGAAAATGGTATAGAACAAATTATGAGACAACAGTTAGAACTGGTATCTCAAAGTTTGTCAGCAGTGGTATCTCAACAATTAGAATTTCTACAAAAAAATGGTTTAGCTACCAGTAATAATCATCATCAAAATGGTAATCTTGTAAATAACAAACCCACAGAAAAACCTGTAATTGCTGTTAACAATAACCAACCAAAAACTAACGGTAATAAACCATCTGTGAACTCTGGAAATAATGGGATATATAATATCAATTTGCAATTAACACCAGAACAAGAAAGCCATTTAAAAACACTCATTACTCGTTACAATCAAAAAACACAAACATCAAAACAGCGAGCGCAAACCTACCGTCCTGTATTATCAGATAGTAGAGCAGCAGCAGGTTTTCGTATCTCTACCAAAGAAATGGTATATCCCATCATTGGCCAAAAAGCAGCCGGATCTAAATTCTGGGATATAGATGGTAACGAGTATTTAGATATTACAATGGGTTTCGGTGTGCTGCTATTTGGTCATGCTCCATCCTTTATTACCCAAGCATTGCAATCACAAATAGAAACAGGCTTACAAATTGGACCCCAATCACCCCTTGCAGGAGAAGTAGCCGAATTAATTTGTGAACTAACGGGTATGGAGCGCGTCACATTCTGTAATTCCGGCACAGAAGCAGTAATGACAGGGTTACGTTTAGCACGCACCGCCACAGGCAGAAATAAAATTGCCATCTTTAAAGGCGCGTATCATGGGCATTTTGACGGCATTCTAGCCAGAGCCAGCAATGGCAACCACACCGCATTACCACTGACACTAGGAGTATCAGAACATAGCATAGAAGATGTAATTGTACTAGATTATGGAACTCCTGAATCCTTAGAAATCTTACATTCCTGTGCTAACGAACTAGCAGCGGTATTAGTTGAACCAGTACAAAGTCGTCACCCAGACCTACAACCCCAAGAATTTTTAACTGCCCTGAGACAAGTAACAGCAAATAATGGCAGTGCCTTAATTCTTGACGAAGTAATCACAGGTTTCCGTATTCATCCCAGAGGCGCACAAGCCTGGTTTGACATTGATGCAGACATGACCATCTACGGTAAAATCATCGGTGGTGGAATGCCCATTGGTGTTGTCGCCGGCAAAGCAGCCTACATGAACGGAATAGACGGCGGTTTGTGGGAATATGGAGACAATTCTTACCCCCAAGCAGAAAAAACATTCTTCGCTGGCACATTCAACAAAAACCATACTGGCATGGCCGCCGCCCGTGCAGTATTACAACATCTGAAAGAACAAGGATCTAAATTACAACTGCAACTAAACCAACGCACAACCTACCTAGCAAACACCTTAAATGATTATTTTCAAGCTGAAAATGTACCCATCAAAATCATTCATTTTGGTTCATTATTCCGCTTCACTTTCACAGGTAATTTAGACTTATTGTTCTATCACCTACTATTAAACGGTGTATACATTTGGGAAGGACGTAACTGTTTTATTTCCACAGCCCACACAGATCAAGACATTGAATTTTTAATTCAAGCAGTTAAAAATAGCGTCGAAGAATTACGCACTGGGGGATTTTTACCCAAACAACAAACTAACCAAACTATCACAAAATCAGAAGGAATATTAATTCCTTAAATAAGGTAAGTAGTGCGGGCATCTTGCCCGCTATCCAATCTCTTACCGCTGTATCTTGTGCGGAGGTTCATTTACTCCAGAATTTTAAAACACACCATAAACAACCATGACCACAACCTTAGAAAATCCCAATTTACAAAATTCAGGAAATACAATTTCTCGCATTAATCGCCCCACATTAGCAGAACTAAAACAAGCAACCAAAGGATTTAACAAACCAGTAATTATCACCGATACAATCACAGAATGGAAAGCCTTTAAATCCTGGTCAATTGAATATTTAAACCAAGCATTAAACAACAAAGAAATTAAAATTAGCATTTCCAATAACAAAATATTCACCTTTACCGCCGAAAATGATTATATCCTTCTCAGTACAGAAATGAAGTTTAACGACTTCACAAACTGGATTCTGAACGGAGACAGATCAGAAAAATCATACTACCTTTATCAAACACCTATTGATCAATCTTTTCCCGAACTATTACCAGATATTCAAACACCAGAATACATAAAAAAAGGCGTTCCCTTATTAGCTAATCTATGGATAGGTACAGGGGGTAATATTAGCCCCTTACATTGGGATTCAGCCCAAAATCTATTATGTCAAGTACGAGGTAGAAAACGAATATTATTATTTGAACCCAAACAAACCGAGTTTTTATATCCGTTTCCAGCTAATTCTAAAATCCCCCATATGAGTCAGGTAAAAATAAATGATCCTGATCTGAATAAATTTCCCAAATTTGCCAGTGCCAAATATACAGAATGTACCATAGAAGCAGGAGAAATGTTATTTATTCCTCCGTTTTGGTGGCATCAAGTTTACTCTTTAGATCAGTTAAACATAGCTATTAACTTTTGGTGGCAAATCAGATTCAAAGATTATTTTACACCCCAAGCTAGAAGAATTTTAGCTAATAGTCCCCAACAAGTTTGGTATTTGATTAAATCTATTTTTAGCAAAAAAGCTAATAAGTAGAACCCAGATAATCTCATGTTTATTTACAATTAACACAGCAGGTAAAACAATGACAATAAATGTAGAAAAAAGCAATTTAACAACTGCTAATTACGCCATTAAACGGATTCATAAACCAACAATAGAAGAGTTTAAACAAGCAACAGATTCTTTTAGTCAACCAGTAATTATCACTGGTAAATTAGAAGAATGGAAAGCATTTGATTCTTGGTCAATTGATTATCTAAACAAAGTCATTGGTGATAAAGAATTAGATATCAATGTTTCTAACAAAAACAAAGTATTTACCTTTGACTCCGAAACAGGGGAAACTTTATCAAGTACAAAAATGAAGTTTACCGAGTTTACAAACTGGCTAACTCAGGAAAAAAACTCTGAACAATACTATTACCTCCAACAACAATCAATTAAATTAGTATTTCCTGAACTTTTACCAGATATCGAAATCCCAAATTACATCAGCCAGAAATCATTTATGGTGGCAAATATTTGGATCGGTACTGGGGGAAATACCACACCATTACACTGGGATGCAGCACAAAATATTTTATGTCAGGTGAGGGGGAGAAAAAGACTTTTATTATTTGCACCCAACCAAACAGAATATTTATATCCTCATTCTGTAGATTCAAAAGCACCACATTTGAGCTACGTAAATATTGATAAACCTGATTTTGATAAATTCCCTAAATTCAAACAAGCACAAAGTATAGAATGTGTTTTAGAAGCGGGAGAAATGTTATTTATGCCTCCTTTTTGGTGGCATCAAGTCTACTCTTTGGATCAGTTAAATATTGCTGTAAATTTCTGGTGGAAAGCGCAATTAAAAGATTATTTTACACCCCAGGCAAGGAATTTTATAGTCAAAAAACCGCTGATAGTATTAGCACTTTTACTCCAAAAACCTAGCCCTTAGTTGTGTGCATTCCCAGATCCCGGACTGGTTCAAGAAGTTCGGGATCTATTATGATAATGAATACAAGATCATCCAATCTCATAATCATGAACTTCACAACTAACAAACCAGAACAATTTACAACCTATTATTCAAGTAAATTTGCTGATTATGTTACATCTCTAAAATGGTCTACATCCGGCGAAAAATTAGCCATAACCTCCGCAGCAGGTGAAGTAATAATTTGGGAAAATCAAGAATTAACTTACTTACAAACTGCTATAGGTAAATCAGTAGACTGTGTAGGTTTTTCCACTGATGGTAAATATTTAGCCGCAGGTGGACAAGATGGAACGGTGAAAATTTGGCAGGGAAATCAATTAATTACAACTTTAGAAAATGCCCCGATCTGGGTAGATAAATTAGCTTGGCATCCTATTAATAATCATTTAGCATTTAGTTTAGGGCGTTATGTGCAAGTTTGGGATGCAGATAAAGAAGAAATAATTGTCACTTTAAATTTTGAAAGTTCTTCTATTTTAGGGATTGATTGGCGAAATGATGGCAATTATTTAGCAGTAAGTGGTTATAAAGGATTGAAAGTTTGGAGTAGTGAAAATTGGGATGATGAACCCTATACTTTTGATCATGGCACTGTCAGCGTAGCAATGGGTTGGTCAAAAGATGGTAAATATTTAGCTTCGGGAAATATGGATCGCAGCGTCATGGTTTTAGAATGGGGAAACCCTGATCCCTGGGTGATGTGTGGTTTTCCGGGGAAAATTCGTCAGTTGGCTTGGTCTGATGTTAAAACTGGTACAGGTGCGCCCCTGTTAGCGACTTCCAGCGTGGATGGTGTGGTAGTGTGGGAAAAAGCAGAGGATGAAACTGTGGGTTGGGAAGCGCAGGTTTTGACCAATCATGTAGATATCATTAACGCGATCGCCTATCAACCAAACAGTATACTACTCACTTCTGCCGGTGCAGATGGTTGGTTATGTGTATGGAAAGAAGATGACGAAGTATCGCAAATCTTAACAGGTGTGAATGGTGGTTTTTCTACCTTAGCATGGCATCCCCAAGGTAAATTTTTAGCCGCAGGTGGGGAACAAGGAGAGTTACTAATTTGGTCAAAAACTAATGACTAATGGCGAATAATTCGAGTATGCTGTATCAGCAGCAGTCTTTTACTGTCAATTATAAACTGTCAATTATGAACATAGCTAAACTGATTTTCGTTGCTTGTCATGTTTTTTTAGCATCTCTGCTATTTGTAGTCAACCCTGCCCAAGCATCTACGAAATGGCAAGTTACACATTATCCTGATCAAGTTGTAACTACATTTGTGCAAACAACTCCTCAATTCACAGCACCAATTGTCAATCAAAATCACCATCAAATTAATAAAATTAATCATCATCTTGGGTGCGGTTGCAGTGCTTGTGTTTCCGGCGGAAATTTTGCTATTTTACAAGGTAAATTGCCTGTTGCTGGCTTTTAGACTTTGAATCAAGTTAAAAGTTATGAAAATTATTTAGGCACAGTTTCCTGTGCCTTTATTAATTGAAATAGCAACAAAAAAATACAAATATTGATTTTTCACAGCAGTTATTTATGACATTACAATCTGTTGGTAAACAGTTATTAAATCTAGCCTGTTTGGTAATTACTCTGGGCGTAGCAAGTTGTAATCAAGGCAATATAAACACTAAGTATATTCAATATAATCAACCTCAACCAATTAACAAAAATCTCCCACAAGTTATAGCTACAACCAGTGTTTTATGTGATTTAACTAAACAAATTGCTAGGGATACAATTAATCTTTATTGTTTAATTCCTCCTGGCATAAATCCCGCTACTTATCAACCAACAGCAGAAGACATTCAAGCTATTGATAACGCTAAATTAATTTTATATCACGGTTATAATTTTGAACCGAATGTAATTGAATTTATCAAATCTTCGGAAAATAAAGCCCCAAAAATATCCGTTAGTCAACTAGCAGTAACCCAACCGCAAAGATTAAGTAAAAATGGCAAAAGTTATATAGAACCCCACGTTTGGCATAATGTCAATAATACTATTAAAATGGTAGAAGTAATTAATAGTAGCTTGGGTAAAGTATCACCAAAAAATCAAACAGCATATACAGAAACCAGCGATAAGTTAATTAAAGAACTCAACGAATTACATAACTGGGTAAAGGATACATTAGCAACAATTCCTAATAAAAATCGTAAGTTATTAACCACCCATGAAGGAATGATTTATTATGTTAAAGCATATAATCTACCATATAAAGGTAGTTTACCAGATGTTAGAAATAACAATAATTTAACAGATACAAAAGTAAAAAATCTGGCTAAATATATTCAGGAAACTAAAGTCAAGACAGTTTTTGCAGATAATAATACAAATTTGCTATCACTTGCACCTGTAACAAACAAAGCTAAGGTCAAACTTTTTGATAGACAATTATATATTGATGGTTTAGGTAAACCAGGGAGTGATGGAGAAACCTATCAGCAAATGATAGATGCAAATACTCGGAGTATTGTTGAAGGTTTGGGAGGTAGTTATTTAAAGTTTGAAAATAATATTGGTAGGTAAATTGGGGACTGGGAACTGGGGACTGGGTAATTAATTTTATTTTTCCCTATCAACCAATTACCAATTACCAATTATCTAAACTAAACTTTTACAAGATTTTTTACCCTTTCCCGCTTACCAATTGCTACTAACCATTTACCATTAGAAGGTGCTAAAGTTACACCCCGACGTACAGGTTTCACGGAAATATTTTCTAATAATTTTAAATCCATTTGTGACATAATTGTAGCTAAAACTAGCTTCATTTCCAGCATTGCAAAAGCTGCACCAATACAGCGACGGTTTCCACCCCCAAAAGGTAGATATTCATATTGAGAATATTGACGTTCTAAAAATCTTTCTGGTTTAAATTTATCTGGTTCTGAATATAAATCTGGACGACGATGGGTTAAATAAATGCAAGGTGCAAGTAATGTACCTGGTGAAAATTCATATCCCATAATTGTAGTTGGAGTCTTCACCATCCGAGGTAAAGTAATCATAGCTATGGGATAAATTCTTAATGTTTCTTGGCAAATTGCCGTTAAATAAGGAAGACGAGAAATTTCATTTTGATCTGTATTTTCATCAATATCATTTAATTCATTCAGTAGTTTTTCTCTGACATCTGGTAAATGATGAATCCAATAAAAAGCCCATGTTAATGCAGAAGCAGTTGTTTCATGACCTGCAAATAATAAGGTCATTAATTCATCTCTTAATTCCACATCTGTCATTGCTTCTCCGTTTTCATCCCTTGCAGACATCATCAAAGTTAAAATATCATCTCTGGATGAATCAAAATTTTCTCTACGCTCTTGAATTTCTGTGTATAGCAGTTGGTGAATTTCTTCTCTCTTACGTAAAAATTGACCCCAAGGACTCCAACTACCTAAGTCTACTTGTAAAATCGGAAAAAATGTCAATGCAGAACGTAAAGGAGAACCAGATAATTCTAATAAAGAACAGAGAAGTTTTTGTAATTTGGTAAACCGTTCACCTTCCACAATACCAAATACAGCTTGTAAAATTACCCGCAGAGAAATTTCTTGCATTGCTTCTCTCACGGAAAATGGTTTACCAATTTCCCAATTACTAATTACTTCTTGAGTGGTATTAGTAATAATTTGCGAGTATGCTTTCATTCTTTCTCCATGAAATGGAGGTGTTAATAATTTCCGTTGTCTTTGGTGGGTTTCACCGTCTAGTAAAAGTAAAGAGTTATCACCCACTAAAGGTCTAAGTAATTCATTCGATCTACCAGCATCAAAATATTCGGACGGAGTTGTAAAAATCTCCTGTATTGCTTGGGGGTTACTAATAAAAACTAAGGGGTTGTCTGTGGTTAATCGGAGTGTGAAAAATTCCCCGTGTTCCTTAGTTGATGTTTCCATTAATTGCAGAGGATTAAAAACCCAATTCAGTCTTTGTTGTAATCTGGATTTTTGAGATTCACCGGGTAATGTCATAACTATTCCTGTAATGAATACTGTCTCTATTCTAGATCAAGAATCAGATACTCGACTTCTTTCATGTAAAAATCAATAATAAATAGAGATTATAATTCGGGTATCTCTGAGTAATTTACATCTATTTTTCTCTCTTGAATAATCTGAGTAAACAACTCTGTATTTAATATTACTTCTACAGCAGAAACTCCAGGATATGTAAGTTTGTTTGTAAGCAGTAATTTAGCAATGCTACCCGTACCCATCCCAGCAGCTACAGCGGTATTTTCATGGACGAAGCTAGAGGTATAAGTTACTTTTTGATTATTTTTTTTACCCGTAACTTCTGCTCTGACTGCTACACCAACTCCCGTAAATTGATCTGTAAAATTAGTCATTTGATAACTAACTTGAGATAGAAATTCAATGGTTTCTGGTTTTTGCATTAACCATTGGGGAAAAATATTTGCAGTCATCCAAGTGAGATGATTATAAAAATCAGGAACTGAACCAAATTTAGTAATTACGGTTTTGACATCAGGAAATGATTTAGGTAAAGTAACATTTTCTGGCATATCAAACCAATAAACTCCATTTTTTTGATAAGGTTTTGGAAATGTAATTTCTTCCCTGTCTGTGTAGGTTTTAACTAACTGAAACTTCCCATTTATCCAAGCTGTAAAAGGTTGTTGTAATCCTAAAAAAGTGGTTCGCATAACAGTTATACCTGCACCTCCTGAACCAGATACTAAATAACTTAAATGTATTTTTTCTGGAATATCCATTTTATCAACTAATTGTCTGACTAAACTATTAGAAATTCCTGGAAAAACACCAGTGTTAATAATTGCTGTTACTCCCGCTTTTACAGCTTTTTCATTTAATTTTAGAGCTTTTTGAGTATAGGAACTGTGATCACTAACATCTAAATAATTGATACCTTGATCAATGCAAAATTCTAAAACCTGGGTATCTCGATGGTGAAAAGGCCCCGCACAGTGAATGACTAGATTTGATTTGGCGATCGCCTCCCTTAACTTTTCCGTTTCCTGTAAATCTAAACGCAGATATTCTACCCTTTGATTCAAAAAGGAAACACTATCTACAGAACGTCCAGTAATGGTAATATTTGCCTGTGTGTGATTGAGAATATCATTAGCTACTGCGCTACCAATTCTACCTTTTCCACCTAGAATTAAGACAAATTGGGACATGATGAAAGTTTTGAAAATATGGTTTTGAAAATATGATCTTAATTACACCAGATTTATGTTACTTTTGTCATCAGTAAAAATTTTGTATACTCCCCAAGCAAACAGTATTGAGTAACTTAATCTGAAAACTGAAAAATAATTCATAATCTATGGTTACATTATAGATAAATAATAGAAGCTAGTATACTGGAATTTTATAAATTTAAGGTGAAAATACCAGTCATAATTCCTACATTTATTCCCCACAAAATCAGCATATTCTCTCTTGATGAGCTAAAAATAAATATTCAGATATGATTTTTAATTTATTATTCATTCAAAATTTATTTACACTTAATAACATCTTTAATTTTTGTATGTTACGCTAACGAACATTACTAAAGATACATTATCGAGGTTATTCTATTTACCATCTTTAAAGTATCAAAGTAACCTGAGAATATCAGTTCAGAGCTAACAAAACTAGACAATATCAATCATGCTCTCGGTTGCATCAACATCTAAATTTACATCTACTGAAATTATCAGCTTAAACAGGGTAAGTTTCCTCACCTTTCAGTCATCAATAAAAACTACCTACGGTTATACAAAATCACTTTATTGCTCAAATTGAAGATCAAAACTATGGGCTGAATTATACCAGTGATTTTGTATTTAAAGTAACTGAAAAATATCACTTTAACTCATTTTTTGGAAAAGATAGAGGTTATTTAACAATGCTTCTGACATTGAGAAAAACAATTCGTGATTTGGTATTCAGCAATCGTCAACTAGCGCAATTATACTACTCAGTGAGTTTATCTCAACCTGTGTTACCTCACTGGGTTGGTGCAGATTACTACAGGACAAAATCATCCTGGGAATTGCAACCACATCTATGTCCATGTGATCTTGAACTAAATGAGTATTTGCAAAAACATCATATTCAAAATCAAAGCATATTTCATTTTGGTACAGGTTCTCACCACATTGTAGGTTTAGAAAATCAAAACCTAGAAAAACCCAATGAAATATTAGCTATTACCGCGTCTGTTCCCGAACATGAAGAATATATTCGTATATGTCGCACAAATCGCCAACTTGCTAAATTTTATAAAGTAATTTGGAATGATATATATACTTTAACACCTCATTCTTTACCAATGTTTGATGTTGTTTCACTCTTTCATATAGGTGAATTTTATATGCCAGAGGAAGCACCTTTTACCCATCATAATGATGAATCTCTAGTTGATTTATTTTTAAGTAAATTGAATCCTGGAGGTAAAATTCTCTTCTACACCGAGTCATTGGGTTGGGGTACAGCGAAAAAAGTCATTGAGTCATTTTCCAACCAAGGAAAAATCAAAAAACTTGAAACCTATAAACATCTCCTAGTTTATGGCAAAAATTTCTCATAATTTCTAGATAGGATGATGATTTGATTTTTGAAAAGATGGGTAGGATGCGTCAGACTTCATAAATTGTATAAATAAACAAACTTATCATATCTGACGCACTCAACAACACTAATTTTGTCAAAAAAAATATGAGTCTCATACCAGATTTATTGAATATGTCTGGTATCTAAATATTCCTACAGACTTAAAACAGAGATTTAATTGAATTTCTCAAATCTTTAAAAGTCTGACCAATAGGGTGTTTAGACTGCAAAAATACCCTAGCACAATTTCGCCCAGGCATCCCGGAAATTGAACCACCAGGATGAGTGCCAGCACCAGTTAAAAAGAGATTTTCAATGGGGGTTTTATAATTAGCTAATTCTGGTAAAGGTCTAAAAAATACCATTTGATCTAAAGTCATATCAATATGATAATAATTCCCCTTATAAGCCCCTAATCTTTCCCCTAATTCTGCTGGACTTTCTACCCTTCTAGCAATAGTCGCTTTCTTCACATTGGGCGCGTAAGTCGCTAATTTATCAATCACTTTATCTGCCACTTGATGTTTTAATTCATCAGTCCAACCTGTACCATTTAAACCTGTTCCTTCTGCACCTGCAATTTGATAAGGGGCGAAAAATTCAATCCAAACTGTATGTTTTCCATCCGGTGCTAAACTGGGATCAAGCATACTAGGAACTACCACATACATAGATGGATCACTATCAGGAATTTCCCCCAATGTACATTTACTATGTGCCTGTTCTACATGATTCATAGAATCAGCAATTAAAATTGAACCAATTAAATATTCATCTTGATGATTATGATGTTCAAAAATAAAAGGTTCATCCAATGCCAAATCTATCTTTAAAATCGTTTCATTATTATTAACTATTCTCCTTTCTAACCGTTCCCATAAATTACTATCAACAGCATCAATATCACTCTTTTCAGTCATTTGTAAAAACAAACGTTGAGCATCAATATTAGAAATTACCCCATGTTTTGCTCGATATTCTTTACCACCTCTCACCCGCACACCTTCAACTTTGTTATTATTAATTAACAGCTTTTCCACGTGCTGTTCTGTGAGAATTACCCCACCTTTTTTAGTCACTAAATTAACTAATGCTTGCACTAAAGCACCAGTACCACCGCGAGGTCTAGCCATTCCTGGATTATGGCGCATAGACATCATCATCACACCAATAGCAAGGTTTTTCTGTGAAGGTGGCGCACCTAATTCTGAAGCTAATCTCGCTAAAGGTGCTTTCAAAAATTCCTCATCAAACCATTCATTAATAATATCCTCGGCACTGTTTAACATTGTCCGCACAAAATCTATACTTTTGTGGGTAGAACCAACTACAGAAAATAAATCCTTAAATTTATCAGTGTTGTAATTTCCAAAAATATCTATAATAGATTTTGGGGGAGCATTAAACATGGGAATCATGGCATTAACAACTTGCTGCCAATATTTAGTAAACTCCGCATATTTCCTAGCGTCTCTTTCACTGTAGCGGGCAATTTCGGCACAGGTTTTTTCTAAAGATTTATGTGCTAAAAAATATTTCCCATCGGGATGGGGACAAAAAACAACGGGATCACATTCTAGATATTCTAAGCCATATTTTGTGAGTTCTAATTCCTCAACCACTGGACCTAAATGGATAAATTCATGGTCAATGGCACAAAGGTTAAATTTAAACCCTGGTGCTTTGTCTGGTATACATTCTTCCGTTGTTGCTGCACCACCAGGAACAGAACGTTTTTCTAATAGGAGAACGCTATAACCAGCTTTCAGTAAATATGCAGCACACACTAAACCATTGTGTCCTGCACCAATAATTATAACATCATATTCGTTCATGTTTTTGACTGGATCAGATAATTAACTCAATTTATATTATTACATGATGTATCCTTGGTTAAAATCTGTTGTATTGCTTCGGGGTTACTGGTGAAAATTATAGGTTGATTTTTGGTATCTAATTTGAGAGTGAAAGTTTCCCCGTAAGTTTTAGCGCACTTTTCCATGTACGACATAGGGCTAATTACCCAGTTTAATATCTGTAAAAAAGCGGGTATTTTTGGTCCTTTTGGTAGCTGCATAATATCCTTGATTTTAATGGTGTTTTATGTTTGACTTTCCTATGAGAATATAGGATTTAAGATAGAGCTAGAAGCTCTTATTTCTCAAATTAGAGCTAGAAGCTCTTAATTGCATTCCCAGTCTGGAGACTGGGAACGAGAGGAGAAGAGGGAAATTAAAGATTTACCATTTGTGTCTTATCCATTCGTAAATCTCTAAATATTTCTCACCAGGAACATTCCAAGAATTATCATATAACATCCCCTGAATTGCTAATTTTTTAAATTCTTCAGGTTGCTGATACCATAAGTCTATAGCCCGTCCCATTGCTGATTCTAATGCTAGGTTATCCATGTCATAAAATACATAACCATTGCGTTTTTCTGGTGGTAAATTTTGATCATAATCTCTGTCAAAAACGGTATTTACTAAACCACCAACTGCCCTCACAATGGGTACAGTTCCATATTTTAAACCTATCATTTGGGTTAAACCGCAAGGTTCATAATTACTGGGAACAACTATCATGTCTGCACCGGCATAAATGAGGTGAGATAATTCTTCATTAAATCCCAATTCTAAATGCACATCTGGGTTATTATTTAAAAATTGTTTTTCATGTTGGAAATGAGCGTTTATGACTGGTTCTGTGGCTGAACCTAATAATACAAATTGCGCTCCTTTACCCAAGGCATAGTACATAGCATGATGGACAAGATGCACGCCTTTTTGATTATCTAAACGACCGATATAAGCAATGATGGGTTTTTTCTCATCATGGGCTAACATCAATCTTTCTCTTAATGCTTTTTTGTTATAGGCTTTTTGTTCAAAATCATCCCAGTTATAATTATTGGGGATGTAACGGTCAATTTCGGGATTCCAAAAATCGTAATCTATACCGTTGAGAACTCCATTAAATTTATCTTGTTGTAAATGCAGTGTATGTCCTAAACCACAACCTACATCGGTAGTTTGGGCTTCTATGGCATGATTTGGTGATACTGTTGTCACTGCGTTAGCATAATTAATTCCTGCTTTCATGAAATTGATAGCAAAGGGATTAAAATTATCCCGCAGTTTGTCGTATTGGAAATAATATTCTGGGCGGTTTAAATTGGTAGCTTCTAGAGTTTCTACTCCTCCCATTCCTTGATGTTTAAAGTTGTGAATGGTGTAACAAACTCTTTGATATTCCATGCCATGATATTTATAAATTTCATACAACATGACAGGAATTAAACCGGTTTGCCAGTCGTGACAATGAATGATATCTGGTCTTTTATTACTTTGCAGTAAAAATTCTAAAGCTGCTTTGCTAAAGAATGCAAATCTCATGTTATCGTCATCGCAACCATAGTAACAACCTCTATTAAAGAAGTTATCTTGACTATGGGGTTGAATGAAGAAACAAACCCGACCGTGTACCCAACCACAATATACTGAACAGTGAATAGCCGCACCATACCAGGGGACCCACAAATTCAGGTAAGCGTCGTGAAGACCCCAGATGTGGTCATAACGCATATTGTCATACATGGGCAGAATGAGTTCAACGGTGTTTCCTCGTCCTTCTAACTCCCTACTAAGTCCATAGACGACATCCCCCAAACCCCCGGCTTTAATGACAGGGGCGCATTCTGAGGCAATTTGTACTATGTACATTCCTAAACCTCACTTCATAAAACTTTAGTTTAATATATAGCAATTGTTGGTGAGGTGACAGTCAGGCGGGGAATAAATCATTCTGCCAGTGAATAAATCATTATAATTCCGCTAGGGAATAAATTCCCGTATTATAGCTAAAGCCAGCCAGGGAATAAATTCCCTGTCTAATAGCTAAAGTCGGTTTTAACCGACTAGGCAATTCTTATGTTTTCAGTCAAAATAAATCAATACGCCAGGGAATAAATTCCCTGTCTAATAGCTAAAGTCGGTTTTAACCGACTATAAAAATTTCTTATTTTCAGGTATTCTATTTTCTGGAGGTTGATCTAAATCGGTTTCTTTTTCTAATAATGCAATTGTAGTTTTATTTTGATGGTGTGTTTTTTGATTGTTAACATAATCCACAGCGTCTTGTAATTGTTTACCTCCTAAAGAAAAAACACCATATCCTTCTTGCCAAGCAAATTTTTTTGTTGTGTCTAAGTAATGATTATAATGATAGGTACTGCTACCTTTTAAGGTTTTTACAAATTCAGCAATAGATAATTTGGGAGGAATAGAAACAACTAAATGAATATGATCTTCAATTCCACCAATAGCATGAATAGTACAACCTAAATAATTAGCTTTACCCATTAAATAAGCATATAATTTATCTTCTATATCACTAGATATTAAAGGTTGTCGTTGTTTAGTAGCCCAAACAATATGATAGTACAACCGCCATAATGCCATATTAACTAACTACAACTCAATACTATAACAATTAACACTATATCACCACCCACTAACTAAAAAAATAGTCGGTTTTAACCGACTTCAGCTATTAGACAGGGAATTTATTCCCTGGCTATCTATCTATCTGGCTATCTGACTTATTCCCTGGCTGACGGACTTATTCCCTGGCTATCTGACTTATTCCCTGGCTATCTGGCTATATATAAATTATCCTTATATTTGCCATTGTGAAACAGCTATAAACCCTTACAACCACGAAGATGTAAAATTTTGGTTACATTACAAGAGTTTTCATATTCCAGATTACCTCTTTCCCTCCCCTCTGCGCCTGGTGCGCCTCTGCGTGAGAAAAGAAAAAGTATTTGATGAAAACGACAAAATTATATTAAGGTACTCAGCATGACAACTACAACAAAGGCATCTTCCACAGTTCCCAATTTTTGCGAAGGTATACAATATTTTGGGGAAGCATTGCCAGATTTTGAAACTTATGGTGCAACACCGGTGATAGAATCCGGTAAAGGTGCGATCGCCAACCCTAATGATACCACCGCAGCTTATCAAACCCTACTGGCGGCTGATGCTCTCCGCTACCTCACCCTACAAATCAGTGCTAGTAAGGCTTCTGGGCATCCCGGCGGTTTTGCCAGCCAAGCAGAAGCTTATGCAGCTTTGGTCATGCTGGGACATAAAAACATTATCACCGAAGTTGGACACCACGCCCCCGGTTTTTATAGTGCCATGTTTTTGGATCGTTCCTTAGAAGACATGGGCATTTCTACAGTACAACAATTACGCGATCGCTTTCGGGAAAAACACGGTTTAATTGGCCACCTTTCCGGCTACATTCCTGGTATTCTCGCCCCTGCTGGTCCTTTGGGACAAGGGCAACATTTCGCCATGTCTGCTGCACTGCTGCACCGTGACAAACTCTTCCCCTTCACCGTGGGAGATGGAGGACTAGGTGAACCCTACATCATGAGTGCAATGGCGCATTTTAACACCGCTTACCCCAAAGTCACCAACTTCCTACCTATCCTAGTGTGGAACGGTTACAGCCAAGAGCATCATAGCATGGTATCATTAAAAACCACCGATGAGATGATTGCTTATTGGAAAGGTAACGGTTTTGCCGAAGTCGTGATAGTAGATGCTAAGGAATTTGACGACCAAAACCAACCGGGAGATTACGTAGATAGTACCATTTTCTCTTTCCAAAAACGGTTAGAATTTACCAAAGCGGTATTAGTAGGCGTTGATAAAGCTGCCCGTTCTGCTTTGAGTGGCACATTAACGGTATTTATCATTAAACAACTCAAAGGCGCGGGTGTTCACGCTTTAGGGGCAAAATCTCACAACCTCTATCCTCAAGATACTTTAACCGCCCCTCACATTGTCACAGCATTACAAAAACGCGCTTTATCTGTAGAAGCATGGCAAACAGTCCGCACAAACGCCGAACGTGCTGGAGGTGGACCCGCAGCGAAAACCGTAGTTACAGAATTTGAATTACCTTTAGCAGACATCGGGGAATTACCATTAGAAGAATATGCAGTTGGGGGAGAACCAAAAGTTTCGACAACCGCAATGGGAAGGTTAGTAGGAATAATCGGAAATAAAGATAAAAATTTCCTTGTCACCAACGCCGATGGTAACGCTGCTTCAGGAATTGGTAATATTAATGAGGCATTAAAAATCATTCACCCCACAGCAGATGAAACCTATCATCAAGCCCCAGGAGGTCAAGTTTACGAACCTTTGAGCGAAGATGCTTGTGCAGGTTTAGCCGTTGGTTTATCCTTAATGGGTGCGAGAAGTTTGTGGTGTTCCTATGAATCTTTTGCCATCAATGGTTTACCAATTTGGCAAACAGTCACCCAAGCAATGGCAGAATTAAGAAGAAAAACACCGTCAACTATTACCTTATTTACTGCCGGTGCATTAGAACAAGGTCGCAACGGTTGGACACACCAAAGACCAGAAATTGAAGCTTATTTTGCTTCGATGATGAGAAATGGTAATGTATTTCCTGTTTTTCCCCCCGATGCTAACAGTATTCAAGTCTGTTATGATTGGGCTTTAGGAACAAAAAATAAAGGAATTGTCATCACTGCTAGTAAGTCACCTTTACCCATTAGGACAACTTTAGAACAAACCAAACAAGGGTTAGAAAAAGGCGCGATTTTATTACATGAAGTTGCGGGAGGAAAGCAGGTTGTCTTTGCTGTAATTGGCGATATGACGTTAATTCCGGTATTTGAAGCGGCGGCATTTTTAGAGACTGAAGGTATTGGAGTGAAGATAATTTCTGTTATTAACCCCCGGCGTTTATATCGTGCTGATGATACAGCTTGGGATACTTGTTCTGAACCTGATGGTGGGTTTTTGAGTGATGCAGAATTTGATAGTTTGTTTGCTGGTGATGCGTTAATTGGTGTGACTGGTGGTGCTGGTGCGATGTTAGAACCTATTATGTTACGCAGTACCAGTAAGCGGGATATTTTCGCTTGGAAGCGTGGGGAAACTACCGCAAGTGCTGGTGAGTTGATGGCGTTTAATGGGTTGACTGCGGAAGCGTTGACTAAGCGGGCTATTGAGTTGGTGCATTAATTAGAACGCAGATGTACGCAGATGAACGCGGATGATTTTGTGTTTGTTGCGTACATTTGCGGATTTATTTGGAGGGAACGCAGATGAACGCAGATGAACGCAGATTGGAGTTAAATAGGGTTACGGAGCAGGTTATTGGGTGTGCTTTTAAGGTGGGTAATACTTTGGGGGTTGGTTTTTTGGAGCAGGTTTATGAAAATGCGCTGGTGCATGAGTTGCGGAAAACAGGTTTGTTGGTTGAGCAGCAGAAAATGTTGGAAGTTTGGTATGACGGTGTGGTTGTGGGTAATTATCGGGCTGATTTGTTGGTGGAAAACGCTATTATTGTGGAGTTAAAGGCAGTAAC
>RDXV01000245.1 GCA_004292695.1 Nostocales cyanobacterium
GTCCACTGTTAGCTGCTACTCCACCGCCGACGGCAATGGTTTTTAACCCATAGTCACAAGCACAGGCGATCGCCCTTTTTGTGAGGGCTTTAGCGATGGTTTCTTGAAAACTGGCTGCAATATCAGGTATTGGCAATTCTTGACCATCTGTTTCTAAACTTTGGACTAATCTTAATACTGCTGTTTTTAAACCGCTAAAACTGCCATCGTAGGGATGATAACCGCCCCCAGGCAGAGAAATTTTCCCTTCTGGTAATTTAAAGGCTTGGGGATTACCTGTTTGCGCTAACTGATCAATTACTGGCCCCCCAGGATAACCCAATTTTAATAACCTGGCGACTTTATCAAACGCTTCTCCCGCTGCATCATCACGGGTTTCTCCCAGAATTTCGTAGTTACCACAATCCTTAACATAAATCAAGATTGTATGTCCGCCTGAAACGAGTAAGCTAAGAAATGGGGGGTCTATATCGGGTTGTGCTAGGTATGTGGCGTAGATATGGCCTTCGAGGTGATGAACCCCTAGAAATGGTTTTTCATGTACCACCGCCAAGGTTTTAGCCGCTGTTAGACCTACTAATAATGCTCCTACCAATCCTGGCGCACAAGTAGCCGCCACGCCATCTATTTGTCCCCAGTCCATCAAACTGTCATCCATAGCTTGTGCTATTGCTTGATTGATGATTTCTAGGTGTTGCCGTGATGCTACTTCTGGAACTACCCCACCATACTGTTTATGAATGGGAATCTGTGAAGTAATGACACTGCTATATACTTGACGATTCTTAACAATGGCTACAGCTGTTTCATCACAACTGGTTTCGATAGCTAATACTGTGGTCATAAAGAATAGGAGTCAGGAGTCAGGAGTCAGGAGTCAGGAGTCAGGAGTCAGGAGTCAGGAGTCAGGAGGCAAAATTTCTTAATTGCTGGCTCAATTGTGGATTTTTTCCACCCTACACCCTGCACCCCAATTCCAAATCCTTACTTTTGGTTGCGAAGCTTTAACTTTTATTTACTTAAACTTTACTCGATTCCCAGCCAAGAGTATGATGACTTGCTAGTTATCCAAATCAAACATTGTACAAGCCGCTTCGTTTTGTACATCAAAGTTCTTGTTTTGTAATAAAAGGAAACAACTCAATGCGACGATTGTTTGCTTTGATTTTAGCGATTAGTCTCTGGTTCAACTTTGCTCCCTCTGCTAATGCTTTGGGTGCTAACCTTGTACCTTGCAAAGACTCCCCCGCTTTTCAAGCACTAGCTAAAAATGCCCGCAATACCACCGCTGACCCAGAATCTGGTAAAAAGCGTTTTGAACGTTATTCTCAGGCTCTCTGTGGTCCTGAAGGCTATCCTCACTTAATTGTGGATGGTCGTTTGGATCGCGCTGGTGACTTTTTAATCCCTGGTATTCTTTTCCTCTACATTGCTGGTTGGATCGGCTGGGTAGGTCGTGCTTATCTACAAGCTATTAAGAAAGAATCTGACACTGAGCAAAAAGAAATCCAAATTGATTTGGGTCTAGCATTACCCATTATTAGCAGTGGTTTCGCTTGGCCAGCAGCAGCACTCAAAGAATTTCTTTCTGGTGAATTAACCGCTAAGGATTCAGAAATTACTGTTTCTCCTCGCTAATTCATCCGCTCTCATTCACTTGTTTTTGGAGACTCAATTCATGGCTGATAAAAGCGATCAATCATCCTATTTGATCAAGTTTATTTCTACCGCACCTGTGGCAGCTACTATCTGGTTGACCATCACAGCGGGTATTTTGATTGAATTCAACCGCTTCTTCCCAGACTTACTTTTCCACCCTCTACCATAGAGGCAATTATTAATTTATATCAGTAAGTAGTATTCAGTTTCAGCACTGTAGCTATTTACTGATAAATGCCAACATTTTGAATTTTGAGGCAAGATAAAGTATGGCAAAATCAGTCAACGCATCCAAAAATCTCGCTAGTGACCCCAGAAACCGGGAAACAGTTAGATCAGCTGGTCGTGATCCCCAAGATGGAAATTTGGAGACTCCAATTAATTCTTCTCCTTTGGTGAAGTGGTTTATTGGTAATTTACCTGCTTATCGTCCTGGTCTAAATCCTTTTAGACGTGGTTTAGAAGTGGGCATGGCTCACGGTTACTTGTTGTTTGGACCTTTCCACAAACTCGGTCCATTACGTAATGCTGACAATGCTGCGTTAGCTGGTTTGTTGGCTAGTATTGGTTTGGTTGTAATTCTCACAGCTTGCTTGTCAATGTATGCTAACAGCAATCCTGATAAAGCATTAGCTAGTGTAACTGTTCCCAATCCTCCCGTAGATGCTTTTAACTCCAGAGAAAGCTGGAATAACTTTGCTAGTGCTTTCTTAATTGGTGGTATCGGCGGCGCTGTGGTTGCTTTCTTCTTAACCGTTAACTCTGGATTGATTCAAGGTTTAATTGGTTAATTAGAAATACGTAAGTAATATATAGTGATGGGTAATTGTTAATTTGGTATTTGTAACCATTAGCAATTACCCATTACTTATGAACGGAGGCAGAGGGCAGAGGGTAGGAGGCAGGTTTTAGACCCAATTGTTTTGATAAACCTACAAAAATTTGTTACCAACAGATAGCTAAAACTGTTCCCTATTCCCTATTCCCTATTCCCTATTCCCTGTCTCCACAAAAAGACTTTTCAGTAAACACTACTTATCCAAAGAGAACCGCTTCAACTTGATGTAAGGCAGTTTCAAAGTCATCATTGACAATTTGAATATCAAATTCTCCCGCAGCTTGAATTTCTTCCTGTGCGCGATGTAAACGTCGGGCGATCGCCTCGTCAGAATCTTGTCCCCGTCCCCGAATCCGATTTTCTAACTCAGAAAATGTGGGTGGAAGTATAAAAACACTCAAAGCACCTGGATAAGAACGCCGAATTTGTCTAGCCCCTTCTAATTCAATTTCCAGTATCACTAACTTACCGGATTTGATTTTATCAAGTACCGCTGTCCGGGGAGTTCCGTAATAATTACCGGCAAATTCTGCCCATTCCAAAAATTCACCTTGGGCAACTAATTTTTCAAACTGATTGCGAGCAACAAAGTAGTAATTTATGCCATCAACTTCTCCGGGACGGGGGGAGCGGGTGGTGGCGGAGACAGAGTAGTATAATTCTGGATGACGTTCCAGAAGTTTTTGTAATAAAGTTCCCTTACCCACTCCACTAGGACCTGTGAGAACAATTAACTTACCCAGGGAAGGCATTTCTTGGGTAGTAGCACCACTGTAAATTGGTAAAACTTGCATTATCCCTTTAACTTTACTTTTTATATGGTCGGTAAATGTTTTTCCCTAGTCTCTGGTGTTGTTAACTTAACAAATGCAGACTAGGGAATTGGTGACTTTAGTGATATCAAGTCTGGGTAATAGTTGACTATGTGATTAATTGGTAAATAATCGTTTTTCAATTACCAATCAGCAATTACCCATTACCCATTATCTATTATTAGCCTTAACAGATATATTAAGTGTTTAACCAGACATGATATGACAGAAAATTTAGATTAATTTATATCCTACGGCCGAAATGGTACGAATGGGGGGATGAACCGCCCCACATTTAAACTATTTAATTATCCACCGGGTGATGATCACGGGAAATAACAAAGCGATTTGCTACCGTTTCCGGCTGAATTGCGGATAAAACCACATGACTAGAATCTGTAATAATTACAGCCCTAGTTCTACGTCCATAGGTAGCATCTATCAGCTGTCCTCTGTCTCTCGCGTCAGTAATAATACGCTTAATGGGTGCAGATTCTGGACTGACAATGGCGACTACGCGATTGGCTGATACAATGTTGCCAAAACCAATGTTGATTAATTGAATATCCATAAAAAAAATAGGCGCTCAAGGCGCGAGAAAAAGCTTGTGATAAACATATTCTTATGTTATACCCAAAAAATTCGAGTTACAATGACTAAAGTATTGATATCTTGAGTTTTTATCTAACAACTGCTTTTTTTAAGCTATTTTTGCTTTAAAATAACAGAAATCCTTCTCAAGATATATGAAAAATCTTGGTGATTAAGGTTAAGTACCCAAGCAAAATTAATTGCACATAGTTATTGAATCAAAAATCTTTGTAAACCTTACTTCCTGTTCCCTGTTCCCTGTTCCCTCTCCTAACTATGAAATTTATTTTGCACGACTACTTAATAATTTTCCTATTCTAGAGAATTTGTGAGAGAAATTTTCGTGATCTTTCTTCTTTTGGTGCTGTAAAAAATGTTTCCGGGGTTGCTTCTTCCACCAGAGAACCACCATCCATAAGAATTACCCGATCTGCAACTTCCCGTGCAAAACCCACTTCGTGAGTAACGACTACCATAGTCATACCTTCCCTAGCAAGATTTTTCATCACATCTAATACTTCTCTTACCATTTCTGGATCTAAAGCTGATGTCGGTTCATCAAAAAGCATGATTTTAGGTTGCATTGCTAAGGCACGCGCTATAGCTACCCGTTGTTGTTGTCCACCGGATAATTGACCTGGGTATTTATGCGCTTGGGCTAAAATTCCCACTCTTTCTAACAGTTGCATTGCTAATTCTTCCGCTTGCGCTTTTTTGAGTTTTCTCACC